>NZ_JBFUCS010000007.1:7500-265761 GCF_056405115.1 Allobosea sp. P2_A10
GCCGCACGCTCAACGGCGCGGCTCAGGCCAATGGCGGCATTCTGGGCTATGCACCTGCCGCCACCGATACGCGCTTCTCCGGCATCGAGGTCCGCGTCGTCCCCGAGAACGTCACCAACGCGCCCAAGACGCCGATTCCGGCGTCGCGCGAGCCGCTCGTCGAGGAAAAACTGGTGATCGCCCGGCGCGGCGAGAATTTCGAGCAGGTCATGCGCACCGCCAGCGCCACGCCCGACCAGATTCGCGGCATGGTCCAGGCTTTCGCCGGCAAGGTTCGGATCGCCGCGCTGCCGGATGGGCAGGTCCTGCAGATCCTCTATGCGCCGGGACCGCGCGCCGGCGACCCCCGCCAGATCGTCCGCGTCTCCTTTCTGACCAATGGCCAGTCGGACGGCATGGTCGCGATCAACGACGCTGGCGCCTTCGTCCCGGTGACGCTGCCGCGGCAGGAGCTCGTCGGCCCGCAAAGGCCGCAGCGCAAGGCCACGGCAAAGGACGACGAAGGCGACGACGAGGACGACACGACCGGTTCGGGCGCGCGCCTCTATGACAGCCTCTACGAGACCGGGATGCGCCACGACATGCCCCGCCCCCTGATCGATGAGCTCGTCCGGATCTTCTCCTACGACCTCGACTTCCAGCAGCGTGTCCGTGGCGGCGACGCGCTGGAGGTGATCTTCACCGAAGAGGAAGAGGGCGAACGCGCCGAAATTCTCTCGGCCTCGCTCACGGTCGGCGGCGAGACGCGGCGCGTCTTCCGCTATCAGGCCCCCGAGGACGGGCTGATCGAATATTTTGACGAAGAGGGCAAATCGCTCAAGAAATTCCTGCTGCGCAAGCCGATCGCCGAGGCGGAGATGCGCTCGGGCTTCGGCATGCGCTACCACCCGATCATGCGCTATTCGAAGATGCACACCGGCGTCGACTGGGCCAATCGCATCGGCACGCCGATCCTCGCCGCCGGCAACGGCACCGTGCTGGAGGCCGGCTGGTCGTCCGGCTATGGCAAGCACACCGAGATCCAGCACGCCAACGGCTATGTCACGACCTATTCCCACCAGTCGAACTTCGCCAACGGCATCGTGCCCGGCGCAAAGGTGCGGCAGGGTCAGGTTATCGGCTATCTCGGCTCGACTGGCCTCTCGACCGGCCCCCATCTGCATTACGAAGTCCTCGTCAACGGCAACTTCGTCAATCCGATGAAGATCCGCGTGCCCCGCGGACGCGAACTCGACGGCCGGGCGCTCGCCGAGTTCAAGCGCCAGCGCGACACCATCCAGGATCTCAACGTGAAGGCCGGCGGGACGCTCGCACAGCTGCGCTGAGCGCATGATAGGGCATCCGATCAGCCGTCAGGCCCCATCCAGCGCTTGACTCAAGGCCGACAAGGGCACACCGGAGCAGGATCGCTTCTCCCGCGCCGCCTGCGAGTCCCAGGGCCCATGCTCGCCTCCCTTCTGGTCGTCCTGCCCGTTTTCGGCCTGATCGCCCTCGGCTTCGCCGCGCGCTGGGCCAAGATCGTGCGCGAAACGACCGGCGAAGGCCTSTCCGATTTCGTCTTCGTGCTGGCGGTGCCCTGCCTGCTGTTTCGCACGCTGGCCAAGGCCGATATCCCCGACGCCCAGCCTTGGGGTTACTGGATCGCGTATTTCGCCGGCTTGAGTATCGTCTGGGCTCTGGCCATGCTGGTCGCGAGCAAGCTTTTCGCGCGCAAAGGCCCCGAACTCGTGGTGTCGGGCTTCGCTGCGGCGCAGTCCAACACCGTCTTCGTCGGCGTACCGATGATCCTGAAGGCCTATGGCGACGCCGGGGCGGTGCCGCTCGGCCTGCTGCTGGCTGTCCACCTGCCGGTCACCATGACCTTCGCGACGATGCTGGCGGAAGGCCGCTCGACCTCGGTCTCGATGCTGCTGAAGCGGCTGTTCGGCCATCCAATCATCATCGGCATCATCCTCGGCTCGGCCGTGCGCCCGGTCATCGGCCTGATCCCGCAACCGTTCTGGACCATCGTCGACCTGCTGGCCGGCGCCGCCGTGCCCTGCGCCCTGATCAGCCTGGGTATCGCGATGCGCCGCTACGGACTGACCTCGGGGCTCGCCTTGCCCGCCATCCTGAGCGGACTCAAGCTCGGCCTGCATCCGCTGATCGTCTATGTGCTGGCGACCAGGGTCTTCGCGATGCCGGCGCACTGGTCGGGCGTCGCCGTACTCTTCGCCGCCTGCCCCTGCGGGATCAACGCCTATCTCTTCGCCGAGCGCTACAAGCAGGGCGTCGCCGACGCATCGAGCGCGATCGCGCTCTCCACAATGCTCTCGCTCTTCACCACCGCCGCCTGGTTGACCTGGCTCGGCGTCGGCTGAAGCGGGTGCCGATCAGGCGAAGCCGAGCATTTTCCGGATTTGCTCCGCCGTCGCGCCCCGCGCCCTGAGATCGTCGAGGCTCTCCGACAGCCGGCTTTTCGCCAGCTTCCCGCCCTCCTCGTCGAGCAGCAACGCGTGGAAATGGTAGAGTGGCGCCGGCAGATCCAGAAGCCTTTGCAGCACCACGTGAATATCGGTCGCGGCTTCGAGATCGCGCCCGCGCACGACATGGCTGACGCCCTGCGACGCGTCGTCGACCACCACCGCCAGATGATAGCTCGTCGGCGTGTCCTTGCGCGCCACGACGACATCGCCCCAGCGCGCGGGATCGGCAATGACGGGTGTTTCCCGCCCGGCCTCGTCGAAGCAGCGATAGATAAACGGCGCGCCGGCTGCCTCGATCGCCCGGTCCATCGCCAGCCGCAGCACATGCGGCGCGCCTGACGCGATCCGCCCCTCCGCCTCGGCTGGGTTCAGCATCCGGCAGGCGCCGGGATAAAGCGGCGCATTGTCGGGATCGACAGGCCAGTCGCCGCCTGCTTGCGCCCGACGCGCGGCCAGTGCCCGCTTCACCTCACTGCGCGAACAGAAGCAGGGATAGACCAGCCCGCGCGCCTGCAGCTGCCCGAGCGCGGCGGCATAATCGGGAAAATGTTCGGATTGCCGTCTTGTAGCGCCGTCAAACTGCAGGCCGAGCCAGGCAAGGTCGTCATGCACCGCCTGCTCGAACTCCGGCCGGCAGCGTGTGCCGTCGATATCCTCGATCCGCAGCAGCAGTCGGCCACCCATTTGCGCCGCCAGCCGCTCATTGGTCAGCGCCGACAATGCGTGGCCGAGATGCAGCCGGCCGTTCGGACTCGGCGCGAAGCGCAGGATGGTTTGCGGCGAATCGGGAGAGGACGTCGTCATCGCGCCTGTCTATGGTCCCGCCACGATCGGGCCAAGGCTGATCTCGCGACTGCTGACAGCCACCGTCACGGCTTTGCCGCCATCAGGGGACCAATGACGCTGATCACCTGCGACGCCGATCTCGAGGAGGGCATGGCCGCGCTGCACGCGCTCCATCCCCACTGGCGCGCGATCATCGCGCGTGTCGGGCTGCCGCCGCTGCGCCGACGCGAGGCCGGCTTCACGGAACTCGCCTCGATCATCGTGGCGCAACAGCTCTCCGTTGCCAGCGCGCGCGCCGTCTGGGCCCGCGTCGGCACTGTGCTGGCGGCCCTCACGCCGCAGCGCGTGCTCGCGGCCAGCGACGAGGAGATGCGTCTGTCGGGGCTGTCGCGCCCCAAGCAGCGCACGCTTCGCGCGGTGGCGGGCGCCATCGTCGAGGGCCGGCTCGATCTCGATTCGCTGGCGCAGGCGACGCCCGAACAGATCCATGCCCATATGACGGCGGTGTCTGGCATCGGCCCCTGGACGGCCGATGTCTATATCCTGTTCTGCCTCGGCCATCGCGACGGCTTCGCCGCCGGCGACCTCGCCATCCAGGAGGCAGCGCGCGTCGCTTTCAACCTGCCGGCGCGGCCGAAAGCCGCCGAACTGGCGCTGCTGGCGGAAGACTGGCGGCCCTGGCGCGGCGTCGCTGCCAGATTGCTCTGGGCTTACTACGCCGCCCTGAAAGCGCGCGAGGGCGTCACCCCCTGATCGTCTTCAGAGCGGTCTGCGCCGCCGTGCGCAGGAAGGCCGTATCGCTCATCACGGTAACCATTTTGGCGCCCATGCCGACGAAGGCCTTGGCCCGTTCGGCCGATTGCGCGTAGATCGCGACGGGCTTCTTCACCGCCGAGGCCCGCGCGATGATGTGAGCGATGGCTTCGTCGACCTCCCGCGAGCCGGCATCGACGCGCTGGCCATTGAACAGCGCGATCGAGAGATCGGACGGCCCGATGAAGACCGCATCGATGCCGTCGAGCGCCAGGATGTCGTCGAGGATCGCCATCGCCTCGCGCGTCTCGATCATCGCGAAGGATAGCGAGAAGCGGTTGGCCTCCTTGAGATAGGCGTTGGGGTCGAGGCCGGACGCACCGAGCCCGCCATAGCTGCCCCAGCTGCGCTCGCCCATCGGCGGATATTTCGCATAGGCCGCAAAGGTCTTCGCATCGGCCATGGTGTTGATCATCGGCGCGATCACGCCCGAAGCTCCGGAATCGAACAGCTTCGAGACGTTCTGGAACTCGCCGACCGGAATCCGCGCCAGAGCCGGCTTGCCCGCCGCATTGATCAGCGGAATCGACCGGATGACCTCGCCCAGCGTGATCGGCCCGTGCTGCATGTCGAGCGTCACCGCATCGAACGCCTCCTGCGCCAGGATGCCGCTGATGCTCGGGTCGGCGATGCCGCACCAGGCCGAAAGGATCGTGTCGCCCTTGGCCAGACGGTCGGCGAGCGAGGAAAGGGTCGTGGATTTCGACATGGGCGCGTTCATCCGGTCCTGTGCCCGCTCTTGGGAGGCGGCGGGTCTGGCAAGGTGGACCGGCAGGCCACGGAAAAGCAAACGGGCGCCCATGCGCCCGTTTCAATCTCGCCCTGCGTTTGCAGCAGTATCACGCCGAACGGCGCAGCCGGCTCAGCGCCCGGCCTGAATCTCTTCGGCCGCCTTGATCAGCAATTCCGTCATCACGCGCCGAATCTCGGCATCGTCAACCGAGACGCTTCCGGCGGCGAAATCGGCCTTGACCTTGCGCACCACATCCTCGTCTCCAGCCTCCTCGAAATCGGCCACCACGACTGATTTGGCATAGGCGTCGGCCTCGGCGCCGCTCTTGCCGAGCTTCTCGGCCGCCCACAATCCGAGCAGCTTGTTGCGCCGCGCCGAGGCCTTGAAGCGCAGCTCCTCGTCATGGGCAAACTTGTTCTCGAAGGCGTCCTTGCGCTGATCGAAGGTCGACATGCGGGTTCAGTCCTTTCGCGGAGCGTGCCCTGGCGGGCTCGGGAAGACGTCCGTTCCAGCATATAAGATAGCCGCCGGCGCAGGGCCAGACCCGATCGCCGTGCATGACGGATCCCCGCTGGGGAACCTGCGGGGCAAAGCCAGCAGGAGCGGATTTGTTGCGTTTGCAGTGCAGAAGGGCCATATAGCGGGCACGAAGGCGGCCTCGACGGTCGCCTGCGCATTGAGCCGGCAGACAGCGCGGTCTAGGCTGATTCCGATCATGCTGGAATCAGTACAGTTTGCGCAGGTCCAGCCGATCAGAGGCCCCGATCCCGCCGCGGGTGACCGCGACCAGAGAAAGGCCGACCTTTGGATTTCCTCAAGCCACGGTACATCCCAATGAATCGCCGCCGTCGCATCTACGAAGGCAAGGCGAAAGTCCTCTATGAAGGACCAGAGCCGGGTACGCTGATCCAGCATTTCAAGGACGACGCGACCGCGTTCAATGCCAAGAAACACGAAGTGATCGATGGCAAGGGCGTCCTGAACAACAGGATTTCCGAGCACATCTTCACCAATCTCAACGATATCGGCGTTCCCACGCATTTCATCCGCCGGCTGAACATGCGCGAGCAGCTGATCCGCGAGGTCGAGATCATTCCGCTCGAGATCGTCGTGCGCAATGTCGCCGCCGGCTCGCTCTCCACCCGTCTCGGGCTGGAAGAGGGCACGCAGCTGCCGCGCTCGATCATCGAGTTCTACTACAAGAACGATGCGCTCAACGACCCGATGGTCTCCGAGGAGCACATCACCGCCTTCGGCTGGGCGACGCCGCAGGAAATCGACGACATCATGGCGCTGGCCATCCGCGTCAACGACTTCCTGTCGGGCCTGTTTCTGGGCGCCGGCATCAGGCTCGTCGATTTCAAGATCGAATGCGGCCGGCTCTGGGAAGGCGAGATGATGCGCATCGTCGTCGCCGACGAGATCAGCCCCGATTCCTGCCGGCTCTGGGACATCAAGTCGAAGGACAAGATGGACAAGGACCGCTTCCGCCGCGACATGGGCGGCCTGATCGAAGCCTATACCGAAGTGGCGCGCCGCCTCGGCATTCTCGGCGAGAACGAGAAGGCCGGACCGGCCGGGCCGCGGCTGGTGCAGTAATCAGCGCAACCAGCGCCGTGAGCCTGCGTTCGACATCGCACAATCGGGAACGGGAGCCTTCGCGCTCCCGTTTTCGTGTCGCCCTCACGCTGGCCGGCGCGATCTGGCTATCGGGCTGCAGCAATTATTACGGCGCCGGCATCACCGAGCTTCCCGCCGAGCGCGGGTGGCAACCGCTGCCGATCGAGGCCTGGGTGCTGAATGACGGCCTCGCCGCCAGGGCGATGTCGTTTTGCCCGCGCGCGACCTGCACGCGACAGGGCTTCGCCGCGCTCGTCACCGTCGAGGGCCGCGAGGCCGATGCGATGGCGCGCACGCTGGCGACCGACCCCGTCCGCCTCGCGCAAGAATTCGGCAGCCCCACGCCCGAGACGATCAAGGCGGCCAAAAAAGCCCGCAGGACGCTCGTCCCGAAAAGCGCGACCACCGTCACGCGATACCAGGACGATGGCGCAAACGGCCTTCTCGTAGAGATCCGCGCGCTCGATCCCGGCGGCAAGCGCGCCTTCACCGCGATTCTGTCCGGCCGCGATGGCGACAGGCTGGTTCTGGCGCTGGCGGTCAGCCCCGATGCGGATGCGGCCCGCGCCAGCGCCCGCGCCGCCTGGCACGATCGCTGATTTGCAGGCGCTACGCGCGACAAAAGGTTGAGCCAGGCCGCATTCGCCGCTAAGCCACGCCCAAACAGCTCCGGAGAACCTCATGAAAGCCCGCGTCACCGTCACCCTGAAGACCGGCGTGCTCGATCCGCAGGGCAAGGCGATCGAGGGCGCGCTGAAATCGCTCGGCATCGACGGCGTCGAATCGGTGCGTCAGGGCAAGGTCTTCGACATCAAGATCGCCGGCTCCGACAAGGCCGCCGCCGAGGCCGCCCTGAAAAACGCCTGCGAAAAGCTCCTCGCCAACACCGTGATCGAGAACTATCGCGTCGAGACCGGGGTCTGAGCGTTACCGCCGAAGCCGCCACGATCATGACCGACTATGCGACGATCGCGATCCGCCAGGCGACGCCAGCCGATATCGACGCGATCATGACCTGCGAACGCCAGCCCGGCTACGAGGACACCGTCGGTCGCTGGACCGCCGCCGAGCACGAAGCGGGAATGGGCGATCCAAGCCAGCGCTATCTCGCGGTCGTCGCGGCCGACGATGCGGTCATTGGCTTCCTGATCATGCAGCAGATCGGCACGGGCGACGCCGTGCTCGTGCGCCGCATCGCCATCCGCGAGCAGGGGCGCGGCCTCGGCCGCGGACTGCTCGGGCATGCGCTTGGCGTCATTTTCGGGGAACTCGGCGCGAAAAAGGCGTGGCTCCGGGTCTGGCCGCATAATGCGCGCGGCATGGCTCTTTACAGCGGCCTCGGCATGCGTGAGGACGGGCGCAGCGAAGCGCAGAGAAACGGCGCGCCGGCCTGGATGACGATCATGTCGATCGACGCCGAGACCTTTCGTGACCGGAATCGCAGGAGCAGCAGCCCGTGAAAGCCGCCATCATCACCTTTCCCGGCTCCAACCGCGACGGCGACGTCGCCAGGGCGCTGAAGCAGGCCGGTGCGAATGTCGAGCACATCTGGCACGCCGACACCGAACTGCCTGATGGAACCGACCTCGTCGTCCTGCCCGGCGGCTTCTCCTATGGCGACTACCTGCGCACCGGCGCGATCGCGGCCCGCGCCAACATCATGGACGCGACGCGTGCCCACGCCGCCCGCGGTGGCTATGTGCTGGGCATCTGCAACGGTTTCCAGATCGTCTGCGAGGCCGGGCTTCTACCCGGCGTGCTCCGGCGCAATGCCGACCTGAAATTCGTCTGCAGGCGCCAGAACCTCGTGGTCGAGCGCAACGACAGCCCCTATACCAGCCGCTACGTCAAAGGCGAGGTCATCGACGTCTGCATCGCCCATGGCGAGGGCAACTACATCGCCGACGACGAGACGCTGGCGCGGCTCGAAGGCGAGGGCCTCGTCGCCTTCCGCTATGCCGATGCGAAAGGGCAGGTCACGCCCGCCGCCAACCCCAACGGCTCGCTGAACAGCATCGCCGGCATCTATTCGCCAGGCCTCAACGTGCTCGGCCTGATGCCGCACCCCGAGAACCTGATCGATTCCCTGACCGGCGGCACCGACGGGCGCGGCATGTTCGAGAGCCTGATGGGCAAGGCGGCCTGACAAGGCGACCCCGTCTGTCGTCACTTCCCAGCCGCAGCCCTCGCCAGCAGACGCCCTGCCGCCTCCGCATCGAGCGGACCGACATGCTTTTCCAGAATGCGCCCGTCGGGCCCGATGACGAAGGTCTCGGGCACGCCGTAGACGCCCCATTCGATCGCCGACCGGCCGGTCCGATCGACCCCGACCGCCGAATACGGATTGCCGAGCGCGCCGAGGAAGCGACGCGCATTCTCGGCCTCGTCCTTGTAGTTCATCCCGACGACCGCGACCTTGCCGGCCTTGACCGCCGCCGAATCGGCCATTGCGACGAGCAGCGGGTGCTCGACCCGGCAAGGCGCGCACCAGCTCGCGAAGACATTGACGATGGTGCCGCGCCCCTTGGAGAGATCGGCCATCGCGAAGCCCGGCACGCTCTGGCCGTTGCGCTGCAAACCTTCCAGCGCAGTCAGGGAGATCGCCGGCGCGGGCTTCCCGATCAGGGCCGAGGGCACCTTGCTGGCATTGCCCGAGAACAACCCGGTCAGGAAGACGAGCGACAGCGCTCCAAACAGGAGCAGCGGGATCAGGAAGACCAGCGGCGAGCGCCGCCGCGGCGCCATCTCGACCTCGCTCATGACCCGGTCCGGTTCTGGCGTCGCCCCACGCCACGTTCTTCCAGCGCGGCGAGCGCGCGAGATTGGGCCCGGTGATCGAGCAGGATCGATGCGATCAGCCCACCGAGCACCACCACGACGGCGCCATAGGAGGCGAGGATGAAGCCGGCATGCGGCCCAAGAGCACTCATGACGCAAGATCGCTCATGCGGCGACGCCCTGCGCCGCCAGCGCGTCGAGCCGCTCGCTCTCCAGGATCGTCAGCGTGCGCACCCGCCGGCGCATGATCTCGGCCCGCATCGCCACCATGTGCAGGCTGAGCGCCAGCAGCGTGAATCCAACAGCCAGGATCAGCAGCGGCCAGAGCATGCTCGGATGGATCGTCGGGCCGCCGACGCGAAACACCGAGGCCGGCTGATGCAGCGTGTTCCACCAGTCGACCGAGAACTTGATGATCGGCACGTTGACGAAGCCGACCAGCGTCAGGATCGCGACCATGCGTCCGGCGCGGCCGGGATCGTCAAGCGTGCGCCAGAGCGAGATGATGCCGAGATAGATCAGGAACAGCACGAGCACCGAGGTCAATCGCGCGTCCCAGACCCAGTAGGTGCCCCACATCGGCTTGCCCCAGAACGCCCCGGTAAGCAGGCAGACCAGCGCAAAGCACGCCCCGATCGGCGCCGCGGCCTTCTGCGCGACATCGGCCAGCGGATGCCGCCAGACCAGCGTGCCGAGCCCGGCCACCGCCATCAGCGTGTAGAACATCAGCGCCAGCCAGGCGGCGGGTACATGCACGAACATGATCCGGATGGTCTCGCCCTGCTGATAGTCGGCCGGCGCGACGAACCAGGCGAGATAGAACCCGACCGCTAGCAGGGCCAGCGCGACGCAGGCCATCCACGGCAGCAGCATGCGCGACAGGCGCATGAAGCGCGTCGGATTCGCGAAATCGATCAGGCTGGCCATGTCGCGATCAACGGTGGTCTCGGGGCCGCCCCACAGCTGCCGCCTTCGCTTCTAGCAATGGCGGCCGCCGCCAGCAATCCGACAGACCGCGCTGCGACAATGACGCCGTCAGCTTGCGTCGGAGCGAGACGAACCGTTTCCGCCTTTGCCGACGACGCCGAAATCCTGCGAGCGAACACCCTCGCCTGCGAGTTCGAAGCCATCAGCCGCAAGACCGCGACGCAGCAATTCGCGGACCGCCGCCGCACGGCTGGGCATCCTCTTGTCGAAACGCCAGTTGTCGACAGCGCGCAGCTCGTTCTGATTCAACATGATTTGAAGGCGCTCGGGGCGCTCCAGATCCGACATGGCCACCCTCCCCCCTCGAATGAGTAGGTGATGATATAGGCGCACTTTGCTGAGAAGCAACATTTGGTGTGTTTGACGGTATTCAAGCCGTTTGCGTCGATGGCACCGGCCCAGTCTTTGGTGCAATCTACTAACTAATTGAATATATTAGATTTTTTGTGTCTTTTGACATTGCTGCCTGGCCTTGGAGACCATAATTTCCGGATCAACCCGAGGAGCAGTCATGCTGATTCAACTCTCCGATGCGATCCGACGTGAGGTCGAGACGACGATCCGGACCAAGGTCAGCCAGTCCCGGATCGTCGATGTTTATGCGACTGCGGAAGAAATCCGTCGCCGCCATGCCGCCGAGGATCTTCCGCTTGAGCAGATCGCAGCGTCGATCGCGCATCTCGCGACGCAATGCGGCTGCGCGGTCGAGTTCGGCGGCCGCGCCAACGTGGTGATGGACCGCCAGTCGGACTAGGCTTGCCGCAGAGCCGCGGCTGCGGCGATAGTGCCAATGACGATCGCGCCGAGCGAGAGCGCGCACAGGATCAGGAACGGCGTCAGAAACGGGATCGTTCCGCCCACCGCGCTGTTTGCGGCCGAGACCCCGAAGATCAGCACCGGCACGGTCAATGGCGCGACCAGCACGGGCAGGATCAGCCCGCCGCGCCGCAAGCCCGCCGTGAGCGCCGCCCCGGCAGCCCCGATGAAACTGAGCGCGGGCGTGCCGACCAGCAGGGTCGCGGCGACCGGCAGCATCGCCTCCGATGGCAGCGCGACCAGCAATCCCAGCAGCGGCGCGGCGAGCGCCAGCGGCAGCCCCGTCGTCAGCCAGTACGCCGACGCCTTGGCCAGCACGGCGAGTTCGAGCGGCAGCACCGATGCACGGATCAGGTCGAGCGACCCATCGTCCTCATCGGCCTGAAACAGCCGGTCGAGACCGATCAGCGTCGAGAGCAGCGCGCCCAGCCACAGGATCGCCGGCCCGATGCGCGACAGCAGGTTGAGATCGGGCCCGAGCGCGAACGGCACCAGCACGACGAGCGTCAGGAAAAAGACGAGCGCCAGTTCGCCGCCGCCGCCGGACCGGCCGGCGAGCGCCAGATCGCGCTTGAGGATGGCAAGGAATGCGCGCCTCATGGCCCGATCCTCACCTCGCGCACGCCCTCCAGCCCGAGTGGCCCATGCGTCGCGGCCAGAATCGCCCCGCCCTCGGCAAGATGATCCCGCATCAGCCCGACCAGCATCGCCTGCGCCGCCAGATCAAGCGCGGCCATCGGCTCGTCGAGCAGCCAGAACGGCCGCCGCGCCACCAGCAAGCGCGCCAGCGCAACGCGGCGGCGCTGCCCGGCCGAGAGATAAGCGACCGGCAACGCAGCGGCATGCGAGAGGCCGACGGCCGACAGGGCGTCCTGCGGCGACAATGCCGCCGCGCCGAGCATAGCCTGCGCGAAGCCCAGATTCTCCTGTGCCGTCAGCGCGGTCTTGAGCCCGTCGCGATGGCCGACGAGATGGCTGAGCTCCGCCAGCGGCGTCTCGCCCGCGCCCGCAACGGCGATGTCGCCGGCGTCGGGCTGCAAACGCCCGCACAGCATCGCGATCAGGCTCGATTTGCCCGCGCCGTTGCGCCCCGTCAGCGCGATCGCCTCGCCAGGTCCGAGCCGGAAGCCCAGACCCTCGAACACCAGCCGCCCGCCGCGTCGGCAGGCAAGGTTTTCGGCGGTCAGGACCAGCGGCGGGAATGAAAATGGCGTCAAGGCGTCCGCGTCTTCCCAAGCGTCAGAGTCTTCGCGCTTCCCGCGCGGTTGATGTAGCGGGCTTCTTGGAATTGATCTATAGAACCCGTGGCTACGCCGCACGCCGATCCGGCGCGGGGCTCGGGCACTCCCGGGGCGGCGCGCGCGTCATGCGCAATAGGCCTTCGATCCGTTCTGGCCGCAAGGCTTCGGGCGGCTCGCGACCGCAACCCCTTGATCAGGATAGCCCGCATGGCTTCGCTCGATTCCTTCAAGTGCCGCAAGACGCTCACCGTCGGCACGAAGAAATATGTCTATTACTCCCTCAAGATCGCCGAGAAGAACGGCCTGCCCGGCATCTCGAAACTGCCCTTCTCGATGAAGGTGCTGCTCGAGAACCTGCTGCGCTTCGAGGATGGCCGCTCGGTCGTGAAAGCCGATATCGAGGCGTTCGTCGGCTGGCTGACCGACAAGGGCAAGGCCGGCAAGGAGATCGGCTTCCGCCCCGCCCGCGTGCTGATGCAGGATTTCACGGGCGTTCCCGCCGTCGTCGACCTCGCCGCGATGCGCGACGGCGTCAAGACGCTCGGCGGCGATCCCAAGAAGATCAACCCGCTGGTCCCGGTCGATCTCGTCATCGACCATTCCGTCATCGTCGACGAATTCGGCTCGCCCAAGGCGCTGAAGCAGAACGTCGATCTGGAATACCAGCGCAATGGCGAGCGCTACCGCTTCCTGAAATGGGGCCAGCTCGCCTTCGACAATTTCCGCGTCGTTCCGCCCGGCACCGGCATCTGCCACCAGGTCAATCTCGAATACCTCGCCCAGACGGTCTGGACCGCCAAGGAGAAGGTCAAGAAGGGCAAGACCACCACGACCGTCGAGGTCGCCTATCCCGACACCGTCGTCGGCACCGATTCGCACACGACCATGGTCAACGGCCTCGGCGTGCTCGGCTGGGGCGTCGGCGGCATCGAGGCCGAGGCCGCGATGCTCGGCCAGCCGCAATCGATGCTGCTGCCCGAGGTGATCGGCTTCAAGCTCGTCGGCAAGCTCAAGGAAGGCATCACCGCGACCGACCTCGTGCTGACGGTCACGCAGATGCTGCGCAAGAAGGGCGTCGTCGGCAAATTCGTCGAGTTCTACGGCGCCGGCCTGTTCGCGCTGACGCTGGCCGACCGCGCCACCATCGCCAATATGGGCCCGGAATACGGCGCGACCTGCGGCTTCTTCCCGGTCGACACCGAGACGCTGAACTATCTGGAGACGACCAGCCGCAAGCCCGCCCGTGTCGCCCTCGTCGAAAAATATTCGAAGGCGCAAGGGTTGTTCGCGACGCGCGCCACGCCCGATCCGGTCTTCACCGACACGCTCGAACTCGACCTCGCGACGGTACAGGCCTCGATGGCCGGCCCCAAGCGTCCCGAAGGCCGCGCCGATCTCGGCGCGATCAAGGCGGGCTTCGCCGGCGCGATGGACACCGAATACAAGAAGGCCGTCGAGCTCTCGCGCCGCGTCAAGGTCGAGGGCAAGAACTTCGATCTCGGCCATGGCGACGTGGTGATCGCCGCCATCACCTCCTGCACCAACACCTCCAACCCCTCGGTGCTGATGGCGGCGGGCCTGCTCGCCCGCAACGCGGTCGCCCGGGGCATGAAGGTCAAGCCCTGGGTCAAGACGTCGCTCGCGCCGGGCTCGCAGGTCGTGGCCGAATATCTCGCCAAAGCCGGCCTGCAGAAGGATCTCGACAAGCTCGGTTTCAACCTCGTCGGCTTCGGCTGCACCACCTGCATCGGCAATTCCGGCCCGCTTCCGACCGAGATTTCCAAGACGATCAACGACCAGGGCCTGATCGCGGCGGCCGTTATCTCCGGCAACCGCAACTTTGAAGGCCGCGTCTCGCCCGACGTGCAGGCGAACTATCTCGCATCGCCGCCGCTGGTCGTGGCCTATGCGCTGGCCGGCTCGGTCCAGATCGACCTGACGAGCGAGCCGCTCGGCATGGACAAGGCCGGCAAGCCGGTCTTCCTCAAGGACATCTGGCCGACCAACAAGGAAATCCAGGCCTTCATCGCCAAGAACGTCACCAAGGCGATCTTCAAGGCGAAATATGCCGACGTCTTCAAGGGCGACGCCAATTGGCAGAAGGTCAAGGTGCCCACGGGCCAGACCTATGCCTGGGAGGACGCCTCGACCTATGTCCAGAACCCGCCCTATTTCCAGGGCATCAGCAAGACGCCCTCGCCTGTCACCGAGATCGTCGGCGCCCGCATCCTCGGCCTCTTCGGCGACAAGATCACCACCGACCACATCTCGCCGGCGGGCTCGATCAAGGCGGCCTCGCCCGCGGGCAAGTATCTGATGGAGCACGGCGTCGAGATCGCCGACTTCAACCAGTACGGCACAAGGCGCGGCAATCATGAGGTGATGATGCGCGGCACCTTCGCCAATATCCGCATCCGCAACCACATGATGGGCCCCAACGGGCGTGAGGGCGGCTACACCATCCACTACCCGAGCAAGGAAGAGCTGCCGATCTACGACGCCTCGATGCGTTACCAGCAGGAGAAGGTGCCGCTGGTCGTGTTCGCTGGCGTCGAATACGGCAACGGCTCCTCGCGCGACTGGGCCGCGAAGGGCACGAACCTCCTCGGCGTCAAGGCCGTGATCGCCCAGAGCTTCGAGCGCATTCACCGCTCGAACCTGGTCGGCATGGGCGTGGTCCCGTTCACGCTCGCCGAGGGCACGAGCTGGGCGACGCTGGACCTGAAGGGCGACGAAACCGTCTCGATCAAGGGTCTCGCCACCGTCAAGCCGCGCCAGATGCTCGAAGCCGAGATCACCTCGGCCGACGGCAAGGTCAAGAAGGTCCCGATCCTCTGCCGCATCGATACGCTGGACGAGATCGACTACTTCAAGAACGCCGGCATCCTGCACTACGTGTTGCGCGGCATCGCGGCGTAAGGCGTCGACATTCCCCCTCTCCCCTCGCGGGAGAGGGCTGGGGTGAGGGGTCGCGCCGCCTTTTCCGGCTCGTCTTCAAATCCACGGCTTCTGGACAGGCGTGGCGCGACCCCTCATCCGCCACGTCTCCGCCGCGCCACCTTCCGCCGCAAGGGGGGAAGGGAACCGCGCAAGGTTGTCCTCTTTCACCACGCGGTGTAAGGGGGCGTCACAGTCATCCTTGGCGGGGGGCTTGGGGCAGGCGCAGGGTACACACCCGCGCCCGGATGTCGTCCGCCACCATCCACCCAAGACGGAGCACCCGCATGTCCGCAACCTTCGAGACGGTCGCCGGAATCATTTCCGAGACCTGCGACATTCCGCGCGAGAAGATCACGCCCCAAAGCCACGCCATCGAGGATCTCGGCATCGACTCGCTGGCCTTCCTCGACATCGCCTTCGCCATCGACAAGGCCTTCGGCATCAAGCTGCCGCTGGAGCAGTGGACGCAGGAAGTGAACGAGGGCAAGGCGCCGGCCGAGCAGTATTTCGTGCTCGAGAACCTGTGCCAGCGCATCGACGATCTGGTCGCCGCCAAGAAGGCGTGACCGCGCTCATTGTCGCCCGGTCTTGAGCCGGGCACACTCTCCCGATAGAGCATACCAGCACGCGGCGCGGCGACCTTAGGTCCGCACGGCGTGCGCGCGCCGTTCCGGTCGCGCCCGACATGACCAGGGATCGCATGCGCCTCGAATATTTCGACATGATCGATCAGGTCGTGGCTTTCGAGCCCTCGGAAAAGCGCATCGCGACGCGCTCGACCGTGCCGGCCGCCGATGCAAGCCCGGTCTTCGAGGGCCATTTCCCCGGCCACCCGCTGGTGCCCGGCGTCCTGCTGACGGAGACCATGGCGCAGGCCTCGGGCTACCTGCTGCTCGGGCTGAACGGTCTGACGCAGATGCCCTTCCTGATGACGGTCGACAAGGCGCGCTTCCGCACCTTCGTCGAGCCTGACGCCGTCCTCGACGTCACTGCCGAACTGGTGATCGAGGGCTCGGGCTATGCCGCGACCAAGGCGAAGATCGCCATCGCCGGCAAGCCGATCTGCGATGCCGAACTGCGCTTCCGGCTGATGCCTTTCCCAGCCGACATGAAAACCCTGATGGAGGCCCGCCTCGCGGCGATCGGCCTCGTGCCGGAACAGGCCTGACCATGCTGCGCGACGTCGTCATCACCGGGATCGGCCTCGCCTCCAGCCTTGGCGAGGGCATCGAGACCCATGCGGCGGCGCTTGGCGCCGGCGGCCGGGCCATCGTCGATACGACGAGCTTCGCACCCTACCCGGTCCACCCGCTGAAGCCTCTCGAACTCGATCGCCAGATTCCGAAGAAGTCCGACCAGCGCCAGATGGAGCCATGGCAGCGGCTGGGCGTCTATACGGCGGGCCTCGCGCTCGATTCCGCTGGGCTGAAGGACGACGCCGAGGCCAAAAGCCAGTTGCAGGTCATCGTCGCGGCCGGCGGCGGCGAACGCGATCATGCCGTCGACGGCGCCATTCTCACCGGCCTGCGCGGCGCCAACCAGCCCGGCAGCTTCCTGAACGAGCGGCTGATGGGTGACCTCAGGCCCACGCTCTTCCTCGCCCAGCTCTCGAATCTGCTCGCCGGCAACATCGCCATCGTCCATGGCGTCACCGGCGCCTCGCGCACCTTCATGGGCGAGGAGCAGGCCGGCGTCGACGCGATCCGCACCGCACATGCCCGCATCGCCGCCGGACAGGCCGATGTGATGCTGGTCGGCGGGGCCTATAATGCCGAGCGCCGCGACATGCTGCTGCTGCTCGAACTCGGCGGCTTCCTCCGCACCGGCGATTTCGCCCCTGTCTTCGCCCGCGACGACGGGCCGGGGATCATCACCGGCAGCGCCTCGGCCTTCCTCGTGCTGGAATCGGCAAAACGCGCCGCCGCGCGCGGGGCCAGAGCCCATGCCCGTCTCAGCCATGTCGGGGCGGCACGCAGCAAGCGCGCCTCGGGCAGCGTCGAGACCGCTCTGCGCGGGTTGGTCTCGGGCTTCGGCCCGGCTTCGCCAGGCGCGCTCGCCATCTCCGCCGCCACCGGCGCGGCCGGCATCACCGCCGAGGAAGCCGCCGCCATCGGCAGCCTGGCGCAAGCGCGTCGCATCGCCACCGGCGATCTCGTCGGACATGCGATGGAGGCGGCATTCCCGGTTTCGGTCGCGCTGGCCGCTGCCGCGATCTCGGTCGGGCAGGCAAGCGAGGCCGTCGTCACCGGCGCGGGGCATTGGCGCGGCGAGGGCGCGGCGCGCCTCGTCGCAGCGTGAGGGTCGGATCATGAGCACACAGCATCGCGACGCCCGGGGCCGCCCCATCGTCGCCGTTACCGGGCTCGGCATCGTCACCTCGCTCGGCCAGGGCAAGGACGCCAACTGGGATGCGCTGACATCGGGCAAGTCCGGCATCCACCGCATCGAGCGCTTTCCGACCGAAGGCCTGCGCACCACCATCGCCGGCACGGTCGATTATCTCTTCGACGGCAGCTTCAGCGCGCCGGAACTCTCCGAGAAACTCGCGACGCTGGCGGCCGGCGAGGCCGTGAGCCAGAGCGGACTCGGCGTAGCCGGCGATTTCCCCGGCGAACTCTTCATGGCGGTCCCGCCCGTCGAGATGGAATGGCCGCAGAAGCAGGAGCTCGCGCAGGCCGTCGATGGCGATGTCGACTATGACGGGCTGCTGCGCGCCGCCGCCACGCAAAAAT
Source organism: Allobosea sp. P2_A10 (assembly GCF_056405115.1). NCBI lineage: Bacteria > Pseudomonadati > Pseudomonadota > Alphaproteobacteria > Hyphomicrobiales > Alloboseaceae > Allobosea > Allobosea sp. P2_A10. The sequence continues at coordinate 25,412 of NZ_JBFUCS010000007.1, forward strand.
TCAAGGCCATGCACGAACTCTTCCTGTTCGGTGCGGTCGCCGACCACATAGCAGAAAAATTCGGCACCAAGGGCTCGCCGATCTCGCTCTCGACCGCCTGCTCCTCGGGCGCGACCGCGATCCAGATGGGCGTCGAGGCGATCCGGCGGGGCGAGACTGAAGCCGCACTCTGCATCGGCACCGACGGCTCGGTCCATGCCGAGGCGCTGATCCGGTTCTCGCTGCTCTCGGCGCTCTCGACCCGGAACGAGCTGCCCGAAGCCGCGGCAAAGCCGTTCTCGAAAGATCGCGACGGCTTCGTCATGGGCGAAGGCGCGGGCGCGCTCGTGCTGGAAGATTACGACCATGCTCTGGCGCGCGGCGCGACGATCCTCGGAATCGTCGCCGGTTGCGGCGAGCGCGGCGACGGTTTTCATCGCACCCGCTCGAGCCCGGACGGCAAGCCCGCGATCCTCGCCATGCAGGACGCCCTCGACGATGCCGGCCTGAAGCCCGGTGACGTCGACTACATCAACGCGCACGGCACCTCGACGCCCGAGAACGACAAGATGGAGGCGATGAGCTGCGCCGCCGTCTTCGGCGAACGCATGGCGACGATCCCGATCTCCTCCAACAAGTCGATGATCGGGCATACGCTGACGGCGGCGGGCGCGGTCGAGGCGGTGATATCCTTCATGACGATCGCCCATGGCCGCCTGCCGCCGACGATCAACTACGTCAATCCCGATCCGGCGATCGCGCTCGACGTCGTGCCCAACACGGCCCGCGACGCCAGTGTCCGCACCGTGATCTCGAATTCCTTCGGCTTTGGCGGCCAGAACACCAGCCTGGTCCTGACGGCCGGGCCGCAAATGTCGGAAAAAAACGCGTGACCCGGGTTCTCGTCACGGGCGGCGGCAAGGGCGTCGGCGCCGCGATCGTCCGGGCGCTTGTCGTAGCCGGCCACGATGTCGACTTCACCTATCGCTCCTCGGCCGAACAGGCGCTGGCGCTGGCGGCCGAGATCGGCGCGGCCCACCCCGGGCGCAGCATCAACGCCATGCCGCTCGATCTCGCCGACAAGGCGGCGCTCGACGCCTTCTGCGAGGAGCGCGAGTCCGAAAGCTATTTCGGCTTCATCCACAATGCCGGCCAGCCCTATGATTCGCTCGCCGCAATGATGGCGCAGGACAAGGCCGAGGCCGCGATGCAGGTCAATTTCTGGGCCTTTACCCGCCTCGCCAAGAGCCTGATGCGCAACATGATCCGCGCCCGCTCGGGCCGGATCGTCGCGATCGGCTCGGTCGCGGCGCTGCGCGGCAATCCCGGCAATGCCGCCTACGCCGCCTCCAAGGGCGCGCTGATCTCCTACGCCAAGACGCTCGCAGTCGAGACCGGCAAGCGCGGCATCACCGTGAACGTCATCGCGCCGGGCTTCGTCGATACCGACATGATGGCGCCCTATGCCGCCTATCGCGACAAGATGCAGGGACAGATTCCGGCCGGGCGTTTCGCGAAGCCTGGGGAGGTCGCTGGTCTCGCCGCCTTCCTGATGAGCGAGCCTGCGGCCTATATCACCGGTACCGTCATTCCGATCGACGGCGGCGTTACCGCCCATCTCGGCGTGCATCGCTGAGATCGACCTTGCGCGGCGGTTATGCTAAGTTCGCTCCGAACCGGAGTGAACCGCCATGACAGCAGCCTTCACCATCCGCCTCGACGACGAGATGCTGGCCAAGCTCGACGCGCTCGCCGCCGACACCGACCGCTCGCGCAGCTGGATCGCGGCCAAGGCTATCGAGAGTTATGTCGAGCTGAATGCCTGGCAGATCGCCAAGATCAAGGAGGGCATCGCTCAAGCCGATCGCGGCGAGTTCGCGACCGAGGAAGAGCTCGACGAGATTGAAGCGGAGTTGCAAGCACGCATCGATGCCGCTCGATGAGGTTGATCTGGACGCCTCGCGCCAAGGACGACTTACGTGAGATCGGCCACTATATCGCTGATTTCAATCCGACTGCTGCACTTGCGCTGGCCCGAAAGCTTCGGCTTGCAGCTAAGGTGCTTGCCGATCATCCCGCCATAGGCCGGCCGGGCCGGGTCGATGAAACGCGCGAACTCGTGGTCTCTGGCACAAGCTATATCCTGCCCTACCGCGTCCGTGATGGCCGCGTCGAAATCCTGGCCGCGCTGCACGCCTCACGCGAATGGCCGGACGAACTCTGAAAGACTGAATTTCCCATGCGTTCACTTCAGCTCCATGGCGACCGCGATCTCCGTCTCGAGGAGATCGATCCGCCGCCGCCGCCCGCCGCAGGCGAAGTGCAGATTCGCATCCGCGCGATCGGATTGAACTATCTCGACATCTGGGGTTTTCGCGGCATGGCCTTCGCCAAGCGCAAGATGCCCCAGGCCGCCGGCGTCGAGGCGGCGGGCGAGATCGTCTGCGTCGGCGAGGGCGTGACGGATCTGAAGGTCGGCGACACGGTCACGGCCTATGGCGCCGAGACGTGCGGACACTGCAAGGCCTGCGTCGAAGGCCGCGACAATCTCTGCGAGAACGTCGCCGGCATCATGGGCTTCCACATCGACGGTTTCGCCCGCGAGCTGATCAACAAATCGGCCCGCCTCGTCATCAAGGCCCCCGCCGGCGTCTCCTTCGAGGACGCAGCCTGCGCGCCGATCGGCTTCGGCACCGTCCAGCACATGCTGTTCGACAATGCCAGGCTCGAACCCGGCGAATCCGTGTTGGTCCACGCCGGCGGCTCCGGCATCGGCACGGCCGCGATCCTGATGGCCAAGGCGATCGGCTGCACGGTCTACACCACCGTCGGCGACGACGAGAAGGGCGAGAAAGCCAGGGCGCTCGGAGCCGATTTCGTCGTCAACTACAAGACCGAGCGCTTCGAGGGCGAGGTTCGCCTCCTGACCAAGCGCAAGGGCGTCGACGTGGTCTTCGAGCATGTCGGCGCCGACACCTGGAATGGCTCGCTGCTCTGCCTGAAGCGCGGCGGCCGGCTCGTCACCTGCGGCGCGACCTCGGGCGCATCGACCACGATGAACCTGATGCAGCTTTTCCAGCAGCAATACCGCATCACCGGCTCCTTCGGCTGCCGCATCGAAAATATCGCGCAATCGCTGGAAAAAATCGCCGGAGGCATGAAGCCGGTGATCGATTCGGTGTTTCCGCTCGCGGATTTCGAGCAAGGGCTCGCCCGGCTCGAAGGCCGCAAGGTTTTCGGCAAGGTCGTCGTGACCCTCTGACCTCGGTCAAAGTGCGCGCAAGGCTTGACGGAGCGGTTTTCCTGCCGCAAGTCGCCGGTTCCTGCCCGACAATGCTCAATGCACGGGCGAGACCGAACCGGGCTGACCTTGAGACGATTGAAATCGCTGGCCACGCGCGCGGGCGCTTTGGCCATGATCGGCCTGATCCGGGCGCTGTTTGGTTTCCTGCGCTGGCTGGGGCCCGAGCGCGCCAGCGATCTCGGCGGCGGGCTGCTGGCCCGCGTCAGCCCGCTGATCCCGGTCAATCGCGTCGCGCTGGCCAATATCCGCGAAGCCTTCCCGCAGATGCCGGAGCCGGAGGTCAAGGCGATCGCGCGCGGCGCCTGGGAAAATCTCGGCCGGACCGCCGCCGAATACGCCCATCTCAAGACGCTGTTCGACTACGACTATCTGAACCCCGACAAGCCCTCGCGCGTCGAGGTTTCCGGCATCGAGCACTTCATCGCGCTCAAGGACGACGAGCAGCCCGGCCTGATCTTCTCGGCCCATCTCGCCAACTGGGAGCTGCCGGCGATCTGCGCCGCCGCCTACGACCTGGAAACCACGGCCGTCTTCCGCGCGCCCAATGATCCCGCCATCGCCGCGATCATCCACGAAATCCGCTCCGGCGCGATGGACGGGCTCGCGGCGGCCAAACAGGGCGCGGCCTTCGCCATGCAGGGCGTGCTGGAGAAGGGCGGCCATCTCGGCATGCTGATCGACCAGCATTTTACCCGGGGTGTCGTGGTGTCATTCATGGGCCGGCCGGCGCTGACCAATCCGATCCTCGGCAAATTCGCACGCCGTTTCGAATGCCCGGTTCATGGCGTGCGCGTCATCCGGCTGCCGAACCAGCGCTTCCGTCTGGAGCTGACGCCACCGCTCGACCTGCCGCGCGATGCCACGGGCGAGATCGACGTCCGGGGAGCGATGGCGATGATGACGGCGGTCGTCGAGGGCTGGGTCCGCGAACACCCCGAGCAATGGCTCTGGATGCACCGGCGCTGGCGGCCCGGCCTGATCGCCAACGCCAAGGGCGGCAGCGACCCGGTCACGGCCGTTCAACCGGTTTTCAAGGCAACGTGATTTCCAAGTGAGAGGCGTTGGGCGCTTTGGTAACCCATGGCGGTGCAGTATCGCCTTCAGAGTTCAAGACATGGTCCTTCGCGTCAGCCTGCTTTCCGCCTCCCTTGCTGCGCTCACGCTTTGCGGCGCGACGGCGCACGCCCAGACACCGGCTGTACAGACCAAGGCCGTCGTCGAGCTCTTCACCAGCCAGGGCTGCTCCTCCTGCCCGCCGGCCGATGCGCTCTTTGTCGAACTCGCCAAGGATCCCAGCGTCATCGCGTTGACCCTTCCGGTGACCTATTGGGACTATCTCGGCTGGAAGGACACGCTCGGCCAGGACATCTTCACCAGACGCCAGAAGTTCTACGCCAAGGCGCGCGGTGACGGTCAGGTCTATACGCCCCAGGCCGTGGTCAACGGGGCGGCGCATTTCGTTGGCTCCGATTCACGCGAGATCGACCGCAGCCTGCACAAGCAGACCACCGCCGCCCTGCCGGTGCGGGTTTCGCTGCAGGAAGACGCCGGAACCCTGAAGATCAAGCTCGCATCGACGGAGGCCGGCAAGGCCGGCGGCGTCTGGCTTTTGCCGACGACGCGGATGGTCACTGTTCCGATCGCGCGCGGCGAGAACGAGGGACGCACGATCTCCTACGCCAATGTCGTGCGCGGTATGGTCAAGGTCGGCGATTGGGACGGCAAGGACGCGACGCTCACCACGCCACTCGCGGCGACGCGCGCGCCGGAATCCGACGGCTATGTCGTCATCGTCCAGGCCGACCAGCAGAGCAAATACGGCATCATGCCTGGTCTGGTGCTGGGCGCCGCCCGCAGCGGACGCTGAACGGCTCTAAAGCAAAATAACCTTGTTGGGCAGCTCGTCGCTATCATCGGCGGCCGGCGGCGCGTGCTGCGCGAGGATTTGCCCGATTGCCCCGACAGCCTCGATCAAACCCATCCGCAAACGATCCTGCTTGGCCGCTTCGAGAAGTGGGACGATCACGCCGCGCCAGATCTCGGCATCGACCTTCTCGTCGATGCCGCTATCGGCGAGGATTTCGGCATAACGTTCCCGCAGCGCGACATAGAGCAGAACGCCGGTGCGGCCGCGCGTGCGCATCACGCCCCGCGCCGTGAACTCGCGCAACGCCACGTCATGGGCGCGCCCGCGCTTGACGAAGCTCGGCACGAAGCGCCCGCCGCGGCCATACCAGAGCATCGCGCCCATCAGCAGCACGGCGCAGATCAGCTGGATCAGGAAGATGCGCGGCGCGCTCGTCGCCGTCAGCGCCAGCAGCGGCCATGGCACGAACAGCGCCAGCACGAGCGCCAGCACCATCGGCAGGCTGCGATAGCTCGACGCCGCGCGGTCGATCACCACCACGATCTCGCCCGACGTCAGGCGCTCGGCCTGGGCCACGGCCTCCGCGATCGCATCCGTGTCGCCTGAGTCCATCACCAGTCTCCCGAGGCGCCGCCGCCGCCCGACGAACCACCACCGCCGGAGAAGCTGTCGGAGCTGCTGCTGCCCGAACTCCAGCTGCCACCCGACGAGCCCGTGCTCCAGCTCGATGTCGAGGATGTCGAGGTCGGCGCGGTGATCCAGCGCCCGCCACGGGTGCGATGCTGCTGGCCCATGGCCTGCCGGAACAGGCCCCGAACCCAAAAGACCAGAATGACGAAGACGATGGCGAAGACCACGAGCACCGCGATCATCTCGCCCGTCGAACTCTCGTCGCTGCGCACGGTGGCGCGGCGCTGCCATTCCTCGGCGTCGCCGGCGAGAATCGACAGAATCGCGTCGACGCCGCCCTCGATTCCGCCAGCGAAGTCGCCGGTCTTGAACTTCGGCGTCACCGCCGTGGTGATGATGACCTTGGAGAGCGCGTCCGTCAGCGCCCCTTCAAGGCCATAGCCGACCTCGATGCGGACCTTGCGCTCGCTTGGCGCGACCAGCAGCAGCACGCCGTTGTTGCGCGCCTTCTCGCCGAGCTTCCAGAACCGGAACAGCCCGTTGGCGAAGTCCTCGATGACGACCCCCTGCAACGACGGCACCGTCGCCACCACGAGTTGGTCCGAGGTCTTGTCCTCATGCGCCTTGAGCTTGCCCTCGATGCGCTGGCGCGCTTCGGGCGCGATCAGGCTGGCGCCGTCGACGATGCGGCCGGTGAGAGCGGGATAGGACGGGTCGGCGGCGGCAGCGAAGCTGACAATCGCCAGTAGAAACACAGAAACGCACCAGAGAACCCCTCTCCTGTCAGGAGAGGGGCAGGGGTGAGGTGATGGCCCCTGGACCAGTGATGCGCCGAGCCAACGACGCGAAACGGCAGGGACACGCCTTTTGCGGAGAAGGGCCGACCCCTCACCCTGCCCTCTCCCTGCGGGAGAGGGTTCCCCGCGCTTCACGCGCTTGCTGGACATCGACGAGCGAGGGACCGGCGCTTCAGAACTTCACCGCCGGCGGACGCTCGGCCCCGGCCGTGGCGGCAAAGGTCTCCATCGGCTTTGCGCCCCAGAACAGTTTTGCCCAGATCACGCCCGGAAACGTCCGGATCTCCGTGTTGAAGGCCTGTACGGCCTGGATGTAGTCGCGCCGAGCCACCGCGACCCTGTTCTCGGTGCCTTCCAGCTGCGACTGCAGCGACAGGAAGTTCTGGTTCGACTTCAGGTCCGGATAACGCTCGACAGTCACCAGCAATCGCCCGAGCGCTCCGCTGAGCTGGTTCTGCGCGTCCTGGAACTCCTTGAACTTCGCCGGATCGGTGATCGTGGAGGCATCGACCTTGACCTGGCTCGCCTTGGCGCGGGCCTCGACCACCGCCGTCAGAACCTCGCGCTCCTGCGCGGCAAACCCCTTCACGGTCTCGACCAGATTGGGGATCAGGTCGGCGCGGCGCTGATACTGGTTCTGCACATCGGCCCATTTGGCCTTGGCGGCCTCCTCCAGCGTCGGAACGCTGTTGTAGCCGCAGCCGGCCAGCACGAGGCCGAGGCAGGAGAGCAGCGCAGCGGCGAGGCCACGGCGGAGAGCGATGGAGAACGAAGGCGACATGCCGGGCCCCTGGTTGACGACGTCTTGCAAGCAATCGATCCGGCGACCTTAGCCTGCCCCCGCTCCCGCTCCAAGGCGAACGCCTGTGACGGAGACAACGGCGCGCCTGCGACGACGCCATGGCGCGACGGCCCGATCTGGAGCTAGTCTCGCTGCTGCCGATGCCATGCTGGAAGGATCGTGTGATGACCCTGTCGATATCGAGAGGCGGCCTGACCCTCGCGAGCCTCGCATTCGCTTTGTTCGTCGCGCCGGCCACCGCGCAGACGCTCGCGCCGGCCCCAGAGGCTGGAACCGGGCGCATCGCCAAGGTTTCCGGCAGCGCCCAGCGCTATATGGCGGCGGCCGCCAACCCGCTCGCCGCCAATGCCGGCCGCGAAATCCTGCGCGCTGGGGGCAGTGCGGCCGACGCCGCGATCGCGATCCAGCTCGTTCTCAACCTGGTCGAGCCGCAAAGCTCCGGCATCGGCGGCGGCGCCTTCTTCGTCTACTGGGACGAGGCCAGGAAGGCCGTCTCGACGCTGGACGGCCGCGAAACCGCGCCTGCGGCCGCGAAGCCCGACCGGTTCATCGGCGTCGATGGCAAGCCGATGAAATTCATCGACGCCGTGGTCGGTGGCCGTTCGGTCGGCGTACCCGGCACGCTGAAGCTGCTCGAAGGCGCGCATCAGCGCTGGGGCAAGCTGTCCTGGGCCGCCGTGCTCGCGCCGGCGATCAGGCTGGCGGAGGACGGCTTTGCGATCTCGCCGCGGCTCAACGGCCTGCTCGCCGGCGAAAAGAACCTGATCGCCAACCCGCTGGCCGCCGCCTATTTCTACGAGGCGGACGGCAGGCCCAAGGCTGTCGGAACCATCCTGAAGAATCCGGCCTTCGCCGCGACGCTGCGGGCCGTCGCTACCGAGGGCTCGCAGGCCTTCTATGCCGGGCCGATCGCGCAGGACATCGTCGCGACCGTCACCGGCCACAAGACCAATCCTGGCGACATGACACTGGCCGATCTCGCCGCCTACAGGATCGTCGAGCGCGCACCCGTCTGCGGCAGCTACCGGGTCTGGCGCATCTGCGGCATGGGTCCGCCGAGTTCGGGCGCCATCGCCGTGCAGCAGATGCTCGGGATCCTCGAGACCAAGGACATCGCCCGCATGGGCGCAGGCCCCGAGGCCGTGCACTGGTTCAGCGAGGCCGGGCGGCTCGCCTTTGCCGACCGGGCGCTCTACCTCGCCGACCCCGCCTTTCTCAGCGTGCCGGTTTCCGGCCTGATCGACCGCGACTATGTCGCCTCTCGCGCGAAGCTCGTCAGCCCCGAGAAGTCGATGGGCCGCGCCAAGGCCGGCGATCCGCCCAACAAGCGCGCGCAGCTGCTCGCGCCCTCCGACGGCATCGAGAACGGCACCAGCCACATCTCGGTGATCGACGCGGACGGCAACGCCGTCTCGATGACCACGACGATCGAGGACGGTTTTGGCTCGCGCCTGATGACGAAGAGCGGCTTCCTGCTCAACAACGAGCTGACCGACTTCAACTTTGCACCGGAGGAGGACGGCAAGCCCGTCGCCAACCGCGTCGAGCCCGGCAAGCGCCCGCGCTCCTCGATGGCCCCGACACTGGTTTTCGACGCGTTCGGGCGGCTCTATGCGGTCGTCGGCTCGCCCGGTGGCAGCCAGATCATCGGCTATGTCGCCAAGGCTCTGGTGGCGCTGCTCGACTGGAAGATGGACCCGCAAAACGCCGTCGACCTCGCCAATTTCGCCAGCCGCAACGGCCCGACCGAACTGGAGAAAGGCACGGAGGCCGAGCCCTGGAAGACCGCGCTCGAAGCCAAGGGACACGAGGTCCGGTTACTGGAGATGACCTCGGGCATCCAGGCGATCGTCAAGACGCCAGAAGGCTTCGTTGGCGGCGCGGATGGACGGCGCGAGGGCGTTGCGATCGGTGATTGAGGCTTCATCACCCCGTCATCTTGCTGGCGCGTCGGTTCCGTCCCCTTTTCGAGGACGATCCCGATGCGCCATATTCTTATCGCCGCCCTGATGACGGCAGCGCTGGCCTTCTCGCCAGCCCATGCCGAGGAGGCCAAGCCCTTCGCCACGGCCAGGACCATTGACCTTCTAACCTTTCTGAAACCGCCGCCAGCGCTCGATTCGGCCGCGATGAAGGCCGAACTCGCCGAGGTGCTGAGCGTGCAGGTCACGCGCACGCCGGAGATGGAGGCGCAGGCGCAGGCGGACGTGGTCGAGAACGTCTGGCGCTTCGCTGACGTCATGGGGCCGAAGTTCAAGACCGAGGGCTTGCCGGCCTTCTCCGCCTTCTTCGATCGCGTCGTCGCCACCGAAGGCGAGGTCGTCGACCCCGCCAAGGATACGTGGAAGCGCCCGCGCCCGCATCAGTACAGCCCGCTGGTCAAGCCTGCTGTAAAACTCTCGAATTCCGGCGCCTACCCCTCCGGCCACACGACGGTCGGAACGCTGATGGGCGTCATCCTTTCGAACATGGTGCCGGAAAAACGATCCGAGATCATGGCCCGCGCCTGGGCCTATGGCGAGAACCGCCTCGTCGGCGGCATCCATTTCCGTGCCGACATCGAGGCCGGCCGCATCGCCGGCACTGTCATCGCGGCCAGGATCATGGAGCAGCAGGATTTCCAGACTGAATTCGCCGTGGCCAAGGCGGAGCTGCGCAAGCTGCTCGGGCTCTGATTTCAGCTCTATCGGGGGCTATCGACGACGCGTTCGCCGCCAGCCCCGCGACCGGCGATCAGCCAGTACACGAAACCTGTCGCGGCTCCGATCAGGAACAGCGCTCCGATCACCCGGGTCTCGGCCTCGCTCGGCGCGCGCGACAGGCGCAGCATGGCGAGCGGCAGCAGCGCCGCCAGCAGGCCGGTGAGACCGGTCTGAATCAGGCCGCTGCGGACGCGGAAAAGCTCGCTGAAGACCGCCACCAGAACGACTGGCGCGATGATGATCGAAAGGCCCAGCCGCCCGAGCAGGCTGAACGCCGCGGCAGCCGCAGGGCCTGGATCGACACCTGAGTCGACGAGCCCGAACAACGCATCCATCAGCCGCTCGAAACCGCCGCCGATCAGCAGCGCGATCTCGGCCGAGGCGACGCTGGCGATCATCATGGCGAATACGCCCGCGCCCATGGCGACGACGAGCGCGAAGGGAATCAGCAGGAACCAGCGCAGCATGGAGCGTCAGCCGGCGAGCGAGGCCGAAGCGTCGGCCTCGTCCAGCATCAGCCTGGCGCGGGCCGAGAGCTTTTCGGTCTCGCTTTTGAGCTGGCCGCAGGCGGCGAGAATGTCGCGCCCGCGCGGGGTGCGCACCGGCGAGGCGTAGCCGGCGCGAAAGACGATCTCGGAGAAGCGCTCGATCCGGTCCCAGTCCGAGCATTCGTATTGGGTGCCGGGCCAGGGATTGAACGGGATCAGGTTGATCTTCGCCGGGATGCCCTTGAGCAGCCGCACCAGATCGCGCGCCTCGGCGTCGCTGTCGTTGACGCCCTTCAGCATCACGTATTCGAAGGTGATGCGCTTGGCGTTGGAGACGCCCGGATAGGTCCGGCAGGCCTCCATCAGCTCCGCGATCGGATATTTCCGGTTCAGCGGCACGAGTTCGTTGCGCAATTCGTCACGCACCGCATGCAGCGAGATCGCCAGCATCGTGCTCATCTGCGTGCCCAGCGGGCCGATCTGCGGCACCACGCCCGAGGTCGAGACGGTGATGCGGCGGCGGCCGAGCGACAGCCCCTCATTGTCGGAGATGACGTCGATCGCGTCGCGCACGCCGTCGAAATTATAGAGCGGCTCGCCCATGCCCATGAAGACGATGTTGGAGACGAAGCGCCCGCCGTCATTGGGCACGAAGGCTCCGCCCGGCGCGCTGCGGTTGGGAAAATCGCCCAGCCGGTCGCGCGCCACCATCAGCTGCGCGACGATCTCCTCGGTGGTGAGATTGCGGACCAGACGTTGGGTGCCAGTGTGGCAGAAAGTGCAGGTCAGCGTGCAGCCGACCTGGCTGGAGACGCAGAGCGTGCCACGATCGACTTCCGGGATGTAGACGCATTCGATCTCGGCGCCGCGGTCGCGCGGGCCGGTCGGCGCCATCCGGATCAGCCATTTGCGGGTGCCGTCGGTCGAGACCTGCTCGGCCGTCACCTCCGGCAGGTCGAGCGTGAAGCGCTCGGCCAGAGCCCCGCGCAACCCCTTGCCGATCGTCGTCATGACAGCGAAATCGCGCACGCCGTAATGGTAGATCCAGTTCCAGAGCTGGCCGACGCGCATGCGCCGCTCCTTCTCGGGAATACCGATCTCGGCCAGCGCCTCGGCGAGGCCGGCGCGCGTGCACCCAACCAGCGAACGGCGCTGCAAAACGGCTTCGGCCGCAGGCGCGGCGGGTTCAAGAACGGACACGGTCATCGGAACTCTGGCTCGGATCGGGCGGCGAACGCCCGGATTGACCCGCCTCATAGCACGGGAACGGCCACCCGTGAAATCACGGCATCAAAGCCCGCGACGCAGGGCGGCGGCTGGAATTCGCCAGCCTGGGTCGGCTGGCGTGGTTTTCAAGCACCGGAGCGGAGCGGACATCAGTCCGTGAGCACCGGAAGCACCGAGAGGCGCGCCGGACGGTCGCGCTCGCGGATTCCGCGCCGTCCTACTTGCAGGCGTCTTCGGCGCGCTTGACCGTCTGCGACAGCCCGGCAAGCGAATATTTATCCGCCGTCGGATTGCCCTTCTTCGAGGTGCCCTTGACCTCGAGCCCCGCACCCTTGCGCAGCGCATCGAGCATGCGCGGCTCCTCGGCCGGATTCTTCAACCACATGTTCTGGCCCTTGGCGACCAGAGCGAAACGCTCGTCGCCGATGATGGCCTGATGCTCGACGTCTTCCTTGAGGTCGAAATTCATCACGAAGCTGATCTCGTTACGAACCCCCTCGCCCGGCCGGCTGGACACGAAGAGCATGCCCTCGACATCCTTGAGATTGGCGGGAAGCCGCGACTCCGCCTTGGCGAGCGCGTAGCAGACCTTGGTGCGGCCCTGCTGCGAGGAGAAGGCCTGCCATTTGCCGGCCGTTTCGAGCAGCAGCGCCTGCGCCTGACCGGACCCTCCGGCGGCAGCGCGCTGAGGCGCGGGCTTCGGCTGGGCCAGCGCCGGCAAGGCAGCACCGATGGCGCCGGCGGCCAGCAGAGGCGCGATGATCATAAACCGGGATGCGATGGAACCGGCGCGGAGCAAGCTGAGAATCATGGACCGCCATCAACTAGTAAAAATCTTAACGCCGTCTTTACCACCGATTTACCCATCGGCATCAGTCAGGACATGACGCATAGAGTGTCACGATCCTGGCGAAAATGCGAACGGAGCCGGATTCGATCGGTTCCGTTCCGGCGTGCCCCATGCCAGACTGTCCGCATGACACCAGCGACACAGGCAGCGGCATCGGGCGACGGGGATCAGGCTCCGCACCATCACGAGGCGACGCCGCATTCCCTAAGATGACCGTCGCGCTGCCCGCCCAGGATCATGCCCGTCTCGTGGAGGCTGTCGCAAAGCGCCGTGACCGCGCCGCCTTCACCGCCCTGTTCGACCATTTCGCGCCGCGCCTGAACGGTTTCCTGCTGCGGCAGGGCTGCGACGCGGCCCTGGCCGAGGAGGTCGTGCAGGACACGCTCGCCACGCTCTGGCGCAAGGCGGAATTGTTCGACCCGGGCAAATCCTCGGTCTCGACCTGGCTTTACCGCATCGCCCGCAACCGCCGCATCGACCTGGCGCGCCGCGACCGGTCCGACCGAATCGATCCGGAGGATCCGATCCTCCACCCCGCGCCGGAGATCAGCCCCGACCGGGTGATGGACGCCCAGAAGCGTGAGGAAGCCTTGCGGCTGGCGCTGGAAAGCCTGCCGGACGAACAGTTGCGGCTGGTCAGGCTCGCCTTCTTCGACGGCCTGTCGCATGCGCAGGTCGCCGAGCGCACCGGGTTGCCGCTCGGCACGGTCAAATCCCGGATCAGGCTCGCCTTCACGCGGCTGCGCCGGGTGCTGGAGGCCGATGGCGTGGTCGAGGCGGAGTAAACCGATGAAAGCATTGCTCTGCGAGGCCCATGGTCCGGCCGAGACCCTCGTCATCCGCGATCTGCCGGAGCCTGAGCCCGGTCCCGGCGAGGTCGTGGTCGCGGTCAGGGCGGCCGCGCTGAACTTCTTCGACACGCTGATCATCGAGAACCGCTACCAGACCAAACCAGCCCTGCCGTTCTCGCCATCAGCGGAATGCGCCGGCACGATTTCGGCGATCGGCGAGGGCGTGACCGGCTGGCGCATCGGCGAGCGGGTCGCGGCCTGGGTCGGGCATGGCGCGGCCCGCGAAAAGGTCGTGGTCTCGACCGAAGCGATCGTGCGGGTGCCCAATGCGCTCGACGACGCGCAGGCAGCGGGCCTGTTCGTGACCTATGGCACCGCGATGCACGGCCTGATCCAGCGTGGCGTCGTCCAACCGGGCGAGACGCTGGCGATCCTGGGCGCAGCGGGAGGCGCAGGGCTGGCCGCCGTCGAGATCGGCGCGCTGCTCGGCGCCCATGTCATCGCCTGCGCCTCGTCGGCCGACAAGCTGGCGCTCGCCCGCGAGCACGGCGCGCAGGAAGTGCTCGACTATACGCAGGAGGATGTGAAGGCCGGCCTGCGCCGGCTGACGGAGGGGCGCGGCGTCGACGTGCTCTACGACACCGTCGGCGGCGATCTGGCCGAACCGGCGGTGCGCGCCATGGCCTGGGAAGGGCGCTATCTGGTGGTCGGCTTCGCCGGCGGCGCGATCCCGAAAATTCCGCTCAACCTGCTGCTGCTCAAGGGCTGCGACCTGCGCGGTGTGTTCTGGGGCGAGTTCGTCCGGCGCGAACCAGCCGCCCATCGCGCCAACATGGAGCGCCTGCTCGACTGGGCGGCGGCCGGCCACATCCGCGCCCATGTCCATGCAGCGGTGCCGCTCGAACGCTGGACCGAGGCCTACGCCCTGATCGGCGACCGCAAGGCCAAGGGCAAGATCGTGCTGACGCTGTGAGGCGGTCTTCGTCCAACTCTCAGCCCTCATCCTGAGGAGCGAGCAAGGCTCGCGTCACGAAGGATGCTTCAGTGCACTCTGGAGCATCCTTCGAGACGCCGCTCACGCGGCTCCTCAGGATGAGGGCTGAGGTGATCGGACTGTCAAAGCTCCGCCAGCGCCTGCCTCGCCTGCTCGCGATGCCCAGGCGTGATCGAGCCCGCCACCGCCGCGATCGCAGCCGCGATCACCGCGGCGTCATCGGTGAAGCCGATGAAGGGCAGGATGTCGGGAATGGCGTCGATCGGCAGCACGAAGTAGCCGAGCGCGGCCATAAGCGTCAGGCGGACACGCCGTGGTGTCGCGGGATCGCGCGTGCAGAACCACGCGGCCAGCATGTCCTCCGCGAACGGTATCCGCTTCGCGACTCGTTTCAGCCGCTGCAGGAACTCGCCGCCAAACCGCGCCTCGTCGCGCAGGCTCTTGCGGATCGCCGCCATCTCCTCGGCCGAAAAGCGCGAATGGAACGTGTCGCTCATCCCTGCCCCTCCTGATGGGCTCAATCACGGTGCAAGCTCAACCCCGAGTCGAGTCGGGCTGTGAATGCTGGAAAATGTGGCCCCGCCCGAAACCCTGCACAAGAGGCCCGCGAAGAATCAGGCTTGGAGCCCGGCCGCGCGGCCTCTAAACGCTGTTTCAAAGATTTTTGTGAACAGGACATACCCATGAAACTCGACTCATCGCTCTCGGCCATCGTCACCGGCGGCGCCTCCGGCCTCGGTGAAGCGACCGCGCGCATGCTGGCGGGTTTTGGCGTCAAGGTCGCCCTGCTCGATCTCAACGCCGAGCGCGGCGAGAAGGTTGCCGCCGAGATCGGCGGCGTCTTCTGCTCCTGCGACGTCACCAATGACGCCTCCGTCGACGCGGCGCTGGCCGGGGCGCGCACCGCCCATGGCGTCGCCCGCATCGTCATCAACTGCGCCGGCATCGCGCCGGGTCGCCGTGTCATCTCGAAGAAGCGCGACACCGGCGAACTCGTCGCCCATGACATGGCGACCTTCGAGAAGGGCGTCGCGATCAATCTGACCGGGACCTTCCGCGTCATCGCCAAATCCGCTGTGGCATTGGCTGCGCTGGAGCCGGTCACTGCCGATGGCGGCCGCGGCGTCATCGTCAACACGGCCTCCGTCGCCGCCGAGGATGGCCAGATCGGCCAGGCCTCCTATTCCGCCTCCAAGGCCGGCATCGTCGGCATGACCCTGCCGATCGCGCGCGAACTCGCCGCCTATGGCATTCGCGTCATGACGATCCTGCCCGGCCTGTTCGAGACGCCGATGTTCGACGGCCTGCCGGAGGATTCGCGCAACTCGCTGGGCGCCTCGATCCCCTTCCCCTCGCGGCTCGGCAAGGCGACCGAATACGCCGCTCTGGTGCAGGCCATCGTCGAGAACGAGATGCTGAATGGCACCTCGATCAGGCTCGACGGCGCGATCAGGCTAGCGGCGAAGTAGGGCGCGGGCGTCTACTCGCCGGCTTCCACCTGCTTGACCTCGTGCTTCAGGATCAGCGGCGTCTGCGCCAGCGCGAAGGCCATGGTCAGCGGCATCACGCCCCAGACCTTGAAGGCGACCCAGAAATCCTGCGTCTGCGTGCGCCAGACCACCTCGTTGAGGGCCGCGAGCACGAAGAAGAACAGGCCCCAGCGGAAGGTCAGTTTGCGCCAGCCTTCCTCGTCGAGCTGCAGCACCGTCTCCAGCACCAGCGAAAGCAGCGAGCGGCCGAAATAGAGTCCGCCCAGCAGCACGCAGCCGAACAGCGCGTTCACGATGGTCGGCTTGACCTTGATGAAGAAGGCGTCGTCGAGCGCGATCGTCAGCCCGCCAAAGACGCTGACGACGACCGCGTTCACGATCGCCATGCGCGGGAGATAGCCGAGCACGATCCGCGACAGGGCCAGCGCCACGAGCGAGGCGACCATGAAGATACCGGTCGCCACGAAGATGCGCCGGTCGGCGGCGACGCCGAACAGCCGGTCGCCATAGGAATTGGCGAAAAAGAAGATCGCCAGCGGCCCGAATTCGAGCGCGAGCTTGAGCAGGGGGTTGACCTTGGGCTTTGGCGTTTCGATCACGTCCTGGCTCACGCCGCTTCTCCCAAACCCGCCACCGCCCGCGCAAAGTCCTGCGCCGAGAACGGCTCGAGATCGTCGACGCTTTCGCCGACGCCGATGAAATGCACCGGCAGACCGAATTTCGCCGCCAGCGCCACGAGGATGCCGCCGCGCGCCGTGCCGTCGAGCTTGGTCATGACCAGGCCGGTGACGCCGGCCGTATGCTGAAAGGCCTCGACCTGACTCAACGCGTTCTGGCCGACAGTCGCATCGAGCACCAGCAGTGCCGAATGGGGCGCCTCGGGGTCCAGCTTCCTGATCACGCGCACGACCTTGGCCAGTTCGTCCATCAGTCCCGTCTTGTTCTGCAGCCGCCCGGCGGTGTCGACCAGCAGCACGTCCGTGCCGGCCGCCTTCGCCTTCTGCAACGCCTCGAAGGCCAGCCCCGAGGCGTCCGCGCCCTGCTGGCCCGAGACCACCTCCGCGCCGGTGCGCTCGCCCCAGACCTTGAGCTGCTCGATCGCCGCCGCGCGAAAGGTGTCGCCCGCCGCCAGCATCACCGATTTGCCCTCGGCCCTGAATTTCGCCGCGAGCTTGCCGATCGTCGTCGTCTTGCCCGAGCCGTTGACACCGACCATCAGAATGACAAAGGGCTTTTTCGTGGCGTCGATCGACAGCGGCAGCGCCACCGGGGTCAGGATCGCCTCGACCTCGCGGGCGAGAATCGCCTTCACCTCGGCGGGATCGATCTGCTTGTCGTAGCGGCCCTCGCCGACCGCCCTGGCGATGCGCCCGGCGGTGGCGATGCCGAGATCGGCCTGGATCAGGATGTCCTCGAGATCCTCCAGCGTGCCGGCGTCGAGCTTGCGCTTGGTGAAGAGGTCGCTGATCCCCGTCGTCAGCGCCGACGAGGTCCGCGACAGGCCCTCGGTCAGCCGACGCCACCAGCTCCGTCTGGGCTCGGGCGCAGCCACGACCGGCGGCGTCAGCACCGGCGGAGCCTGGACCGGCGCGGGTTCAGGCATCGCAATCGGCAAGGAATCGGCAATCGGCAAAGCTTCGGCGAGCGGCAAGGGCCCGGCCTCGCCCATCAGCACGTCCGGCGCGATCAGGGCGTCGGCCTCGGGTTCCGGTGGCGGCTGCGTCGCCGGCTGCGCGGCCGGCCTCGCCTGCTCGTCCTCCAGCCCGAAAAGCTTCGAGAAGAAGCCGCGTTTCTTCGGTTGCGTCTCGCTCATCATCCGTCCTGCTGGCAGGGGTTTGCGCGCGTCAGGTTGCGTGTCCGCCCGGCCTTCGCTAGCGCAATGCCATGACAGCGCCCGACCGACCAGACATTTCACAACCGCACGACGATGCGGCCCTGCCCGTGCCGCTGCTCTATCGCGACGCGATGATCCTGGTCATCGACAAGCCCGCCGGCCTGCCCTCGCATCGCGGCCCCCAGGCGAAGCGAAAGGTCATCCCCGTCCTGACCGACCATCTCGACGCGCTGCGCTTTGGCCTGCCGCGCCGGCCCGAAGCCGCGCACCGGCTCGACAAGGACACCTCCGGCTGCCTCGTCCTCGGCCGCCATCCCC
The DNA here is from genome assembly GCF_056405115.1 of Allobosea sp. P2_A10. Taxonomy (NCBI): domain Bacteria; kingdom Pseudomonadati; phylum Pseudomonadota; class Alphaproteobacteria; order Hyphomicrobiales; family Alloboseaceae; genus Allobosea; species Allobosea sp. P2_A10. The sequence continues at coordinate 43,485 of NZ_JBFUCS010000007.1, forward strand.
GCGCCATGGCCGAGCTCAACCAGATGTTCCGCGAGGGCGCAATCGACAAGACCTATTGGGCGATCGTCGAGGGCGATCCGGAGCAGGACGCTGGCCTGATCGACCTCGCTCTGTCCAAGCGCGCGCCCGATCGCGGCTGGTGGATGAAGGTCGATCCCGAGGGCCTGCCCTCGCAGACACGATATCGTGTGCTGGGGCGCGGACAGGGCGCGTCGGGTCCGCTGGCCTGGTTGGCTCTGGAGCCTCTGACCGGTCGCACCCATCAGTTGCGCGTGCATTGCGCCGCCATGGGCTGGCCGATGCTCGGCGACGAGATTTATGGCTCGGCCCCGCGCGAAGGCGGCCCCGGCCTCCAGCTTCACGCCCGCGGCATCGCGATTCCGCTCTACCGCAAGCGCGCACCCATTCAGGTCGAAGCACCGCCGCCTGCCCATATGCAGGAAGCGTTGACGCTGTGCGGCTGGCCGACAGCCTTGCCAAAACCCTAACGCGCTGCGCGGTTCGCTCCGGCATGCGGGAAACCCTTCCCTAATCTCTGCCTGCTAGGGCTTGGGTTCACGCAGATTCCGGCGGACCGATGCACCAGACGCTGACAGCTCCTGACGCGGCAAGCTCGATCGAAGACACGGTCCTCGCGCCCCAAACCGGTACGCTGCTGACCATCACGGCGGCCCGGGACAAATCGGCGGCCGCGCCAGAAGCCCCCATGGCGACGCTGCTCGGCTGGGTCGAGGGCTATCTGATGGCAGGTCACCCCGATCTCGGCCGCACCGGCGCGGTCTGCCCTTTCACCCGCCAGGCCGCCCGGCTCGACACCGTTCGTCTCGGCATCTGCGACGCAGGTCCCGCGGACGAAGACGCCGCCTTCGCGTTGATTCGTGGTGGGTTCCGCGCGCTGGACGAGATTCCGGCCAAGCCGAGCATGACGCATTTCCGCACCGTGATCGTCGGCTTCCCGGGCTGCGCTTCTGACGAGGGCATCGCCATGCTCAAGCGCGTCCAGAACCGCCACAAATTCTATTCGCTCGCCCGCAACCGCATGATCGGCCTGATGTATGCCGATTCCGACGCGCCGGGCCTGTGGAACCCTGAATTCCGGCCGCTGCGCGCGCCGCTGCCGGTGCTGGCGATCCGCCACATGGTCGAGCACGATGCGCCCTTCGCGGCCCGCCATCCGCTGCTGCTGCTGCCTTACCTGGTGCGCTTCCCGTTCGCGGGCGCCAGGCGTCTGCTGGCCCATTTTCGAGGCGGCGCTTCGACATGACGATAGCGACGCTGCTGCGGATCGAGGGCCTGACGGCCGCATCGGAGGTGTCCGCCCGACGGCACGCGCTCGACATCGTCGCAGATCATGACGATTTCCTCGCACTACAGCCGGAATGGGACGCGCTTTTCGCCCGCGCCGGCCTGCCCCACCAGGTCTTCCAGACGCATGCCTTCCTGCGCCATTGGGCGACGCACTATGCCGACCCGGCCGAGACGCTCTGCATCGTCGCAGGCCGGCGCGACGGCCGGCTCGTCATGCTCTGGCCGCTGCTGCGGAGGCGACGCCTCGGCCTGACGACCCTGCGCTTCATGGGTGTTCCCGTCGCCCAGTTCGGCGATGTGCTGGTCGAGCGCCAGGGCGACGAAGGCGCGCTGCTGAAAGCCGGCTGGGACGCCGTCCGCGCGCTTGGAGCCGATGTCTTCGAAGCTCGCAAGCTGCGCGCCGATTCCGTGCTGGCGCGTTCGGGCCTGCTCGCCGATGCACGCCTGCTCCAGCGGCAGGACGCGCCTTTCGCTGATCTCGACGCGCGAATCGGCCCTGATGGCCCGGCTGGCGTCTACCCGGCCCGCGAGCGCTCGAACCATCGCCGCCGTCTGCGCAGGCTTTCCGAACGCGGCGCGCTCGCATTCTCGACTTTGCAGCCGGGGCCGCAGGCAGCAAAAGCAGCCGACGCGGCCATCGCGATGAAGCAGGCCGCGCTCCTGCGGCATGGCGTCATCGCACCGACAGTGACCGATCCGCGCTTTGCCGCCTTCTTCCGCGACCTCGCCGGCGATGCGGCCGGGGATTCGCCGCTGCGAGTAGCGCTGCTGACCTGCGACGGCGAGCCGATCGGCATCGATCTCTCGCTCGACTGCAAGGGGACCAGCTTCGGCCACGTAATCGCGACCCACCCCGACCACGAGCGCGGCGGCGTCGGCAAGATTCTCGCGATTCACAGCTTTGCCTCGGCAAAGGCGCGCGGCAGCAGCCGGTTCGACCTGCTCAGCCCCGCCGATGCCTACAAGCTCGACCATGCCGACGGGCTGACCGCCGTCAGCGACCTCGTTCTTCCGCTGACACTGAAGGGGCGGCTGCTCTGCGCGCTTGGTCTCCAGAACCTGCGCCCCGTGCTGAAGGCGGCTGCCCAGCATCTCCCCAGCGGCGTCGCTCGTCGGATCGCCGTCTGGAGCCGAGGCGCGAAGGGCTGAAGCGTTTCAGCCCACCATCGCGTCCATGGCGCGGGCCATCCTGACGTCGAACTCGGACAGGCCGTCGACGTCGTGCGTCGCCAGCGTGACCTCGACGGTCTTGTAGACATTCGACCATTCCGGATGGTGGTCCATCTTCTCGGCCAGCAGCGCGACGCGGCTCATCCAGCCGAAAGCCTCGTTGAAATCGCGGAAGACGAAGCGTTTCGCAATCGCCTCCCGGCCCTCGACGAGCTTCCATCCAGACAAGGTCACCAGCGCCTCGTTACGCGCCTCGGGGCTCAACCGCTTGGGCATGGTCATCTCCGCTGGGCCGTGCGGCTCGGAAGCCGGTTGGGATAGGCTGGCCCGAGCGGATAGGCCGCCTCGATGACATAAGGCCCGCCGCCGATCGAATCGCGCGACGACATCAGGGCCAGCCGCCGCGCCGTGAAGCCGATCGGCCTGACGATCGGATGCTGGCCGAGGAAATGCGCGAGATCGACCGGCGAGGTGTCGCGCAGGCGGGCCAGCGTGACATGGGGCACGAACTTGCGGCTCTCGGGCGGCAGTCCGAGTTTGCGCAGCATCCGTTCGAGATCGCCCTGCAGCTCCGTCAGCCTGGCGCTCGGCTGGACCCGGGCGAAGACGGCGCGCGGCTTGTCGCCCCCGAAGCTGCCGAGCGCGTCGAGCGTGACCTCGAAGGGATAGGACTGGATATCGGCGAGAAAAGCGTCGACGTCACGCGCCATGCGCCGGTCGACATCGCCGAGAAAGCGCAGGGTGATGTGATAATCGGCCGGGTCGATCCAGCGTGCGCCGTTGAGCCCGCCACGATGCAGCGTCAGCGCCGCCGCGACGTCGGCGGGAATCTCCAGAGCTGTGAACAGCCTCGGCATGTCCGAATCAGTGCCAGTTTTTTGTGACTCTGGCGAGACGAAATGCCGGGCAGCCGATGCTCCCCACAGGGCGCGACACAGCCAGCGCCGTCATGGTCGGGCTCGACCCGACAATCGCGAGCAAGTCATTCCCGGGCGAGCCCGGGAATGACGTCCGATATCAGGGGCAGGGATTGCCGACGAGCTGGTGGATCGCGTCGATCTTCGCCTCGACCTCGGCCGACAATGTGACGCCGATCGAGGCGATGTCGGTCTTCAGCTGCTCCATCTTCGTCGCGCCGATGATGTTGGCCGTGACGAAAGGCCGCGCATTGACGAAGGCAAGCGCCATCTGGGCCGGATCGAGCCCGGCCTCCCTGGCGAGCGCGATGTAGCGCTTGATCGCATCCTCCGAGCCGGCCGTCTCATAGCGTTGGGCCCGGTTGAACAGGGTCGTGCGTGTGCCGGCAGGCCGCGCGCCATCGAGATATTTTCCGGTCAGGAAGCCCTGCGCCAGCGGCGAATAGGCGAGCAGTCCGACATGCTCGCGGATCGCCACCTCGGCCAGCGCCGTCTCGAAGGTGCGGTTGAGCAGGCTGTAGGCATTCTGGATCGACTGAACGCGCGGGCCGCCCCGAACCTCGGAATCCCGCACGAAACTCATCGTGCCCCAGGCGCTCTCGTTGGAAAGGCCGAGATGACGGATCTTGCCGGCCTTGACCATGTCGGCGAAGGCGTCGAGTTGCTCGGCGATCGACGTTTCGTCGGCAGGGATCTCGAAGGCCGCCTTGCTGAAACGCGTCGGGTTCGAGCCCCACGGCATCGGCCGCTCGGGAAAATGGATCTGGTAGAGATCGATATAGTCGGTCTGCAGCCGCTTCAGGCTTTTGTCGACGGCCTCGGTGATCTGCTTGCGCGTGACGCGGGTCGGGCTTTGGTCGTCGCGGAACCAGGTGTTGCCGCCGCGCCCGCAGATCTTGGAGGCGAGGATCACCTTGTCGCGATTGCCGCGCGCCTTGAACCAGCTGCCGATGACACGCTCCGTCGCCCCTTGCGTCTCGGCCTTGGGCGGGATCGAATACAGCTCGGCGGTGTCGAAAAAATTCACGCCCTGATCGAGCGCGTAGTCCATCTGCTCATGGCCTTCGGCTTCCGTATTCTGCTCGCCATAGGTCATGGTTCCCAGGCAGATCACCGAGACCTTGAGATCGGTCCGGCCGAGACGGCGATATTCCATGGCGATGCAACTCCGCAGGAACGGGCGCGCGACGGCGCGCCGCGAGGTGGAAAGCGATATTCAGGCCGGAAAGGCCGTTCAGGATTTGGGCGGCAGCGTCGCGAGGAAGCGCTCGACCGTCGGCAGGATGCGCTGGACGATGACGCGGACGCCCTCAGGGGTGGGGTGGAGGAGATCGGGCTGGTTCAGCGCGCGGTCGCCCGCGATGCCGTCCAGAAAGAACGGGTAAAGCACCAGTCCGTATTTTTGCGCAAGCTTCGGGAACAGGCCGTCGAAGCGGCCGGTGTAGTCCGGCCCGAGATTGCGCGGCGCATACATGCCCGCCAGCAGCACCGGAATGCGACGCTCCCTGAGCCGGGAAATGATCGCGTCGAGCGCCTTCTCGGTTGCAGCCGGATCGGTTCCACGCAGCGCATCATTGGCGCCGAGTTCGAGGATGACGCCATCCGTGCCGTCCGCCACCGACCAGTCGAGCCGGTCGAGTCCGCCTTGGGTCGTATCGCCCGACACGCCGGCGTTGACGATCTCGACAGCGACGCCCTTCTGGCGCAGCGCTTGCTCCAGCACGACCGGGAAGGCCGCGCTCGCCGACAGGCCATAGCCGGCGGTCAGGCTGTCGCCGAACGCGACGAGCTTCAGCGGGCGGACGGTGTTCTGGGCTTGCGTCATGGTTGCGAAGGACAGTGCGAAAGTGAGCGTCAGCAGAAAAACCAGGGCGAACGATTGGACAGGCGCAAGATCGCGCCCATATCGCCGCAGGGCTGGGTGCAACGCGGCATTGCCCCACTCGCTCCATGATGCGGTGCGAGAGGGCGTCGGAAGATCAGGATGCAAGGTCATATGATGATGAGCGCAGTGCCCGCCCCGGGGATCGAGTTGCCTGCGATCGAATTGCAGGATGTTCACCTTAGTCTGGGGCGCGCGGCTGCCCGCGTCCATATCCTCCAGGGTGTTTCTTTGTCGCTGGCCTCCGGCCAGGCGACGGGACTGGTCGGCCCGTCCGGCTCCGGCAAATCCACCTTGCTGATGACCATGGCCGGGCTGGAGCGGCCTGATTCCGGCCTGGTCAGGGTCGCGGGCCAGGATCTCGGCGCCCTCGACGAGGATGGGCTTGCCGTGTTTCGCGGCCGGCGCATCGGCATCGTCTTCCAGTCCTTCCACCTCGTTCCCACGATGACGGCGCGCGAGAACGTCGCCTTGCCGCTGGAGCTGGCCGGCGCAGGCGACGCCTTTTCCCGCGCCGAAGCCGAATTGCGCAATGTCGGTCTCGCCGGTCGCATGGACCATTATCCAGCCCAGCTCTCGGGCGGCGAACAGCAGCGCGTCGCCATCGCGCGTGCGGTTGCGCCAAACCCCGCCATCCTCGTCGCCGACGAGCCGACCGGCAATCTCGACGAAAGCACCGGCCGCTCGATCGTCGACCTGATCTTCGCGCTCCGGCGCGAGCGCGGCGCGACACTGGTGCTCGTCACCCACGATCTCGCACTGGCGGCGCTCTGCGACCGCACAGTCAGGCTGCGCGCCGGGCGCATCGAGGTCGACGCCGATATGGCGGTGGCCTGACCATGCACGCGACCGTCAAGCACCCGAGCGAGCCGCCCTCCGGCGCAGCCTTCCTCCCCTTTGCTTTCCTGCCGCTCGCCTTCAAGCTTGCCTGGCGCGATCTGCGCGGCGGCTTGCGCGGTTTCGGCGTCTTCATCGCCTGCCTGGCGCTGGGCGTCATGACGATCGCCGCCGTCGCCTCGGCCTCGCGCGGCCTGACCGAGGGGCTGTCGCGCGAGGGCCGGCGAATCCTGGGCGGCGACGCCGCCTTCAGCCTGATCCACCGCGAGGCGACCCCGGCCGAACTGGCCTTCCTGACCTCGCGCGGCGCGGTTTCCACCATCGCGACCATGCGCGGCATGGCCAATGCTGGCGACAAGGGCGCGGCTCTGGTCGAGATCAAGGCGGTCGATTCCGGCTACCCGAGCATCGGCGCGGTCGCGACCGACCCGCTGGCGTCGCTGCCGGAGCTGCTCGCCGAGCGCAACGGCGTCTTCGGCGCGGTCACAGACCCCGTCCTGTTCGGCCGGCTCGACCTCAAGGTCGGCGATGTCATCATGGTCGGCGCGGCAAAGCTCGAACTGCGCGCCAATCTCGTCTCCGAGCCCGACAAGATTGCAGCCGGCGTCGGCTTCGGCCCTCGTCTGCTGATGCCTCAGGCGGCTCTGCGCGCCACCGGCCTGCTCCAGCCCGGCAGTCTCGTGCGCTGGACCTATCGCGTCATTCTGCCGGCGACGGCCGCCGATGATCAGTCGCTGGAGCGCCTGATCGCGGACGCCGGTACGCAGACCCGCGACGCGGGCTGGGAGATCCGTTCCCGCTCCAACGCCAATCCCGGCTTTCAGCGCAATCTCGAACGCTTCACCCAGTTCCTGACGCTGGTCGGCCTAACCGCGCTTCTGGTCGGCGGCGTCGGCGTCGCCAATGCCGTCAGGCGCTTCGTCGAGGCCAAAAAGCTCGATTTCGCCACGATGAAGGCGCTTGGCGCAACCGGCGGACGCGTCGTCGCCATCCATCTGACCGAGGTCATGCTGGTTGCCGCGCTGGGCACCGCGATCGGCCTCGCGCTCGGCGCAGCCGCCCCCTTCGCACTGGGCGCGGTGCTCGGCGGCATCCTGCCGCTGCCTTTCGAACCGACGCTGGCTCCCGGTGAACTCGGCATCGCCGCACTTTATGGCCTGCTCACGGCGCTGGTCTTCGCCATCCTGCCGCTCGGCCGCGCTCATGACGTGCCGGTCTCCGCGCTGTTTCGCGACCAGATCTCCCCCGACCAGCGCCGACCGCGTGCGCTTTATCTCGTCATCTGCGGCCTCGCGCTCGCCGGCCTGATCGGCGTCGCGCTTGCCTTCGCCTATGAGCGCCGGATCGCGCTGATCTATATCGGCGTGATGCTGTGCGTCTTCCTGCTGCTGCGCTCAGTCTCGACCGGATTGATGGCGCTGGCGAGACGCCTGCCCCGTCCGCGAAATCCCTCTTTGCGGATGGCGCTGGCCAACAGCCACCGGCCGGGCGCGCTGACGCCATCGCTGGTGCTCTCGCTGGGGCTGGGCGTCGCCCTGCTCTCGGCGCTCGCCTTCATCGATGTCAGCCTGACCCGGCAACTGACGCAGGCCTTGCCGCAGAAGGCGCCGAGCTTCTTCTTCCTCGACATTCCCAACGCCGAATCGGCCCGCTTCGACGCCTTTCTTCACGAGGAGCGGCCAGGATCCGTGCTGGAACGCGTACCGATGATGCGCGGCCGCATCGTCAGCCTGAACAGCATCAAGGCCGAGGACATCAAGGCCAGCGAACAGGCCGCCTGGGTGCTCGAGGGCGATCGCGGCATCACCTATGCGCAGACCATCCCGGACGGCTCGAAGCTCGCGGCGGGCGAATGGTGGCCGGCCGACTACAAGGGCGAGCCGCTGGTCTCCTTCGATGCCCCGATCGCGGCGGGCCTCGGCCTCAAGGTCGGCGACACGCTGACCGTCAACGTGCTCGGCCGCAACATCACCGCCCGGGTCGCCAATCTGCGCGCGGTCGAATGGCGCTCGCTCGGCATCAACTTCGTCATGCTGTTCTCGCCCAACACCTTCGCGGGAGCGCCCCACACCAATCTCGCGACGGTGACGCCGGCCGCCGGCGCGCCTGCCGGAAACGACGCCACGCTGATGCGGCGGCTCGCGGTCGAATTCCCGTCCGTGACCGCCGTCCGGGTCAAGGACGCGCTGGAGGCGATCAACACCATCGTCGGTCAGCTCGCGACCGCGATCCGCGGCGCCTCGGGGCTCGCCATCGCCGCCAGCCTGCTCGTGCTGGGCGGCGCGCTGGCGGCCGGGCAGCGGGCGCGGCTCTATGACGCGATGATCCTCAAGACGCTTGGGGCAACACGCCGCTTCATACTTTCGTCGTACGCCCTCGAATACGCCGTCATCGGCCTCGTATCGGCGCTGTTCGGGGTTGTCGCGGGCGCTCTGGCGGGCTGGGGCGTCGTCACGCAAGTGATGAAGATCGAATTCGTCAGTGATCCCACGGGGGCTTTACTGGCAGCGACTGCCGCAATCGGCGTTACCGTCCTGTTCGGCCTTACGGGAACGCTCCAGATACTGTCGAAAGCACCAGCTTCTCACCTGCGGAATTTATGATGACTGTCCAAATAGGCCGGCGATAGACATAAGGCGCGCGCCGCTTTGCATCGTTTCGGCGTCGCGTTTCTTGGAGCGGCCGCTCTTAACCATAAGCGCCCCTTGTAAGCGCCGGCGATCCCCCTCATATTCTCGCTATCGCCACGATTTTGGGCGATAACGGGCCGTCGCGGAGGCGGCGCCCGTCTTCGGAATCAACGTCAGGGGAAACCTCTTTATGAGCAACTTCGACCGCAATGCTCCAGTCTGGGGTGCCGGCCGCGCCCAGCAGACCAGCGCCGTCGAGATGGATCAGGGCCTGCGCTCGTTCATGCTCGGCGTCTACAACAACATGTCGATCGGCCTGGCCATCACCGGTCTCGCCGCGATCGGCATCTCCATGCTGGCCGTCGCCGGCGTCTCGCCGACCGGCAAGGTCACGGCGCTGACGGCGTTCGGCCAGGCGATCTATCTCAGCCCGCTGAAATGGGTCGTGATGCTGGCCCCGCTCGCCTTCATCTTCTTCTTCTCGTTCAAGGCCGAGAGCATGAGCTCTTCGACCGCACGCGCCATGTTCTTCGCCTTCGCGGCGGTGATGGGCGTGTCGATGTCGTCGATCTTCGTGGTCTACACGGGCGAGTCGATCACCAAGGTGTTCTTCATCACGGCTGCGGCCTTCGGGGCTCTCAGCCTCGCCGGCTACACCACGAAGAAGTCGCTATCGGGCATGGGCTCGTTCCTGATCATGGGCCTGATCGGCCTGATGATCGCCTCGGTGGTCAACATCTTTCTGGCCTCGAGCGCGCTGTCCTTCGCCATCTCGGCGATCGGCGTGCTGGTCTTCGCCGGCCTGACCGCCTGGGACACCCAGCGCCTGAAGGAAATGTATCTCTATTCCGACCTGGACCAGGAATCGGCTGCGAAGCTCTCGGTGAACGGCGCCCTGTCGCTCTACCTGAACTTCATCAACATGTTCCAGATGCTGCTGTCGCTGTTCGGCAACCGCAACCAGTGACCTGATCGCACGCTTCATGCGGGAGATGCTGAGCCCCGGCCGCAAGGCCGGGGCTTTTCTTTTGGGCGCCCGCCCGGTCATCATCGGGCCATGACGAAGCTCGACATTCGCCCGGCCGGACCCGCCGACATTCCCGCCATCGCGGCGATCTATGCTCACGCCGTCCTCCACGGCACGGCCTCCTGGGAGGTCGATCCGCCAGACGAGGCCGAGATGCTGCGCCGCCATGAGACAATTCTCGCTGGCGGCTATCCCTATCTCTTGGCTGAACGCGACGGCGTGCTCCTCGGCTATGCCTATGCGAGCGCCTATCGCCCGCGCCCGGCCTACCGCTCGACTGTCGAGAACTCGATCTATATCGCGCCGTCGGCACAGGGCGCGGGCATCGGCAGTGCGCTGCTGACGGCCTTGATCGACGCCTGCACGACGCGTGGCTTCCGCCAGATGATCGCGGTGATCGGCGATGGCACGGGCGCGTCCGTCGGCTCGCGCCGGCTGCACGAGCGCGCCGGCTTCCGCATGATCGGCGTCGCCGAGAAGGTCGGCTGGAAACATGGCCGCTGGCTCGACCAGATGCTGATGCAGAAGGAACTGGGCGACGCGGAACGCTCGCCGCCGGCGCTGTAAAACTCAGCCGACCACGCTCAGCTTCTTGTCCAGCACCCGCAGCACGCGTCCGAGATCGGGACCGCGCTTCAGCACCAGCCCCGTCGCCGCCACGACCGAATAGGCGCCCTGCTTCCTGGCCAGCGCCGGATCCTTGACGATGCGATAGAGCGGCACCTCCGAAGAGCGCCGGTAGACCGAGAACTGCGCCTGGTCCTTCAGGAAATCGATCGCGTAGTCGCGCCACTCGCCGGCCGCGACCATGCGGCCATAGAGATTGAGCAATTCCGCAAGCTCGCGCCGGTCGAAGGTGACCGTCGCCGGCGGTGCCGGGGCGGGCGGGGCCTGGCTGTGTCGAATGGGACTGGGGAAGGCGACGACCCCGGCATCTGCTTGCGATTGCGGCGTATCGCTTTCGCTCATTGCGCCTCCCGATCGACGACCGCCTCCGGTCGCCACGCTGTTGGGCAGCCGATGATGCTCCCGCGATGCTGCGCTGGCAAGGCATCGCCGCCGCCTGCCCGTCGCGGCCATCACGGCTTCGTCAGCACTGCCGCAATTTCGCCCGAAACGCGACAAGCGACGGCCAAACTGGAAAGCTCAACTGACGATGTTGCCTCGACGGCCCGGTCTGCCGATCTTCGGATTTGTCAGCCCCCCAGCCCCCCGGAGTTCAGGCGGGCCGGGCCAATCGAGTTCGAGGCTACCTCACGGCCGGCGCCCGCGCTGGCCGTTTTTCTTTGCCAAAGTTCGTTTTCGTCAACGCACCTGCTGGTGATATTCGGCGTTGGGCCGCATATCGACGGCCGAAGCCATCCGGTTCGACATGTTGTAGAACGAGGCGACAGCGCCGACATCCCAGATGTCGCGCTCGCCAAAGCCTGCCTTGCGCAAGGCATCGCGGTCCGATTCGCCAATGAGATGGGGCGTCTCCGTCAGCTTCACCGAGAAATCGAGCATGGCGCGATGGCGCGTCGAGAGCTCGGCGGCGCGGTAGTTCATCACCATCAGTTCGCCTAGCACCGGATCGCCCGAGAGCTGCCGCACCGCCGCGCCATGGGCGGTCAGGCAGTAATAGCAGCGGTTCACCGCCGAAACGGCGACCGCGATCATCTCGCGCTCCAGCTTCGACAGGCCCGACGGCGCCAGCATCAGGTCGTTGTAGAGGGTCGCAAACGCCGTCAGCTTGGCGTCATCATGAGCATAGGCCGCCAGCACATTCGGCACGAAGCCGAGCTTTTCCTGGCATTTGTCGAAATAGGCCCGGTTCTCCGCCGAGAGTTCGCCCTGCGAAAGCGGCAGCGCCATCACGGCCGGCGGCGCATCCTGACGGGCCGGGCTCTCCCCCACCTTCGGTTTGTCATGCTTGATCGTCATGGTTCCTCCTGCAGCGTCGTCTCTTGCCCGGAACTCGGCCGGATCGGTCGGGTCGCGGGTCGGATTTGGCCTTGCCGCGATCTTGATCGCGACGAAAGTTGAAAGGCCGCGCAGCCTATGTCATCGCTGCGGCAAAAGAACAGTGGGGGGCAGGCATGGCCAAGCGGGTAACGAGTGCGACGGTTGCGGCCGTCGCGGCGATCGAGACGGCAGCCCAACAGGCGGGCGGACCGATGCCGGCGACCTTCCCGAGCCTGCTGTTCGGGCGCGTCGTTGCCGAGGATCTGGTCGCCCTGCCGCCGGACATGCTGGCGCGGGCGGCGGCGGCGGCCTACGAGCACCTGACGGCGGCGCGCCCGCCGGAAACCATCAATCTGCGTTTCCGCGACGAGGCCTTCGACAGCGAGGGTCGCCAGCGCCAGAGCACGATCCTCGAAGTCGTCAACGACAACAAGGCCTTCCTGCTCGATTCGACACTGGCCGAACTCGCCGAACAGGGCTTCGAGCCCCGCCTCGTCGCCCATCCGATCCTGGCCGTCGCGCGCGACGAGCAGGGCAAGTTCCTGTCGCTGGCCGGGGAGGCGGCAGGCCGCGCACCCGAAGGCACCCGCCGCGAAAGCCTGATCCACATCCATCTCGACCGGATCGATTCGGCCGAGACGCGCGAGAAGCTCAAGACTGGGCTCGACCGCGTCTATGCCGATGTCGGGCTGGCGGTCGAGGACTGGGCCGCCATGCGCGGGCGAATCACCGAGGTGATCCAGGCCTACCGCGCCAATCCGCCGCCGCTGGCCGAGGACGAGGTCACAGAGGCCCTGCAGTTCCTCGAATGGATCGCCGGCGACAACTTCACCCTGCTCGGCATCCGCGCCTACCGCTTCCCCGGCGGCGATGCCGCCGCCGACCCGATCGACGGCTCGGGCCTCGGCATCCTGCGCGACCCCTCCGTGCGCGTCTTGCGCAAGAACAAGGAAATGGTCGTCACGACGCCGGAGATCCGCGCGTTCCTGGCCAAGCCGCAGGCGCTCATCATCACCAAGGCGAACGTCAAGAGCCGCGTCCATCGTCGCGTCCATCTCGACTATGTCGGCGTGAAGCTGTTCACGCCCGATGGCCGGCTCGACGGCGAACTGCGCATCGTCGGCCTTTTGACCTCCAACGCCTATACCGGCAGCGCCCGCGCGATCCCCTATCTGCGCCTCAAGGTCGCCCGCGTCGCCAGGAACACCGGCTTCGACGCCGCGAGCTATTCCGGCCGCGCGCTGCTCAATGTGCTCGACGCCTTCCCGCGCGACGAACTCTTCCAGATCGACACCGACACGCTCGAAAGCTTCGCCGTCGACATCCTGCAGCTGACCGAGCGGCCCCGCATTCGTGCGCTCGCCCGCGTCGACGAGTTCGACCGCTTCGTCTCGATCCTCGTTTTCATTCCCAAGGATCGCTACGATACGCAGGTCCGCCGCCGCGTCGGCGAGTTCCTCGCCCGGATCTACCAGGGCCGCATCTCCGCCGCCTATCCGACCTATCCGGACGGCCCGCTGGCGCGAACCCATTACATCATCGGCCGCGACGAGGGCAAAACCCCCAAGATCGACCGCGCCACGCTCGAAGCCGGCATCAGCGCGATCGTGCGCACCTGGGGCGACGGGCTCAAGGACGTGCTCGATCGCCAGAAGGCCGGCCCCTCCGCGCGCGCGCTTGTCGAGCGCTACACAGAAGCCTTCGGAGCAGCCTATCGCGAGCGCTTCTCGGCCGACGACGCACTGGTCGACATCGACACGCTACAGATGCTCAGCGACGAGCGCTCGCGCGCGGTCAACCTCTACCGCCGCGAGGGCGACCCGGCGACGCGCGCCAACCTCAAGGTGTTTTCGCGTGGCGCGGCGATCTCGCTGTCGGCCCGCGTGCCCGTGCTCGAAAACATGGGCTTCCGCGTCGTCAACGAGCGAACCTACAACATCCTGCCGCAGCCGGCAGCCGGCGAGGGTTCGGAGGGCGCCCGCGTCTGGCTGCACGACATGACGCTGGAGCGCGCCGACGACAGCGCGATCGACGTCGAGCGCCTCGATCCGACGATCGAGGCCGCGCTGATGGCGCAGTTCCGGGGCCTCGCCGAATCCGACCGCTTCGACCAGCTCGTGCTCGCGGCAGGGCTGGCCTGGCGCGAGGCGGCGCTGCTGCGCTCGCTTGGCCGCTATCTCCGGCAGGTCGGCGCGCCCTACGCACAGGATTACATCGCCGACGCCCTGACCCGCCATGCCGGCATCGCGTCGGGCCTCGTTGCGCTTTTCCTGGCGAAGTTCGACCCGCGCCTCGGCAAGACTGAGCGCGACGGCAAGGTCAAGGCCGAGCGCGAGCGCATCGAGACCGCGCTGAACGACGTCACCAGCCTCGACGAGGACCGCATCCTGCGCCGCCTCGTCAACCTGATCGACGCCGGCCTGCGCACCAACTTCTTCCAGATCGGTCCCGACGGCCATCCGCGCGGCACGATCTCGATCAAATACGAATGCGCCAAGCTCGATTCGCTGCCCTTGCCGCGCCCGCTCTACGAGATCTTCGTCTATTCGCCGCGGGTCGAAGGCATCCATCTGCGCTTCGGCAAGGTCGCGCGCGGCGGTCTGCGCTGGTCCGACCGGCCTCAGGATTTCCGCACCGAGGTGCTCGGCCTCGTCAAGGCGCAGCAGGTCAAGAACGCCGTGATCGTGCCAGTGGGAGCCAAGGGCGGCTTCGTGCCCAAGCAATTGCCGCCGGCCTCCGACCGCGCCGCCTGGCTCGCCGAGGGCACCGAAAGCTACCGCATCTTCGTGCGCACCCTGCTCGAACTCACCGACAATCTCGACGGCGAGACCGTGATCCCGCCTGCCGACACCGTGCGCCATGACGGCGACGACCCCTATCTCGTCGTCGCCGCCGACAAAGGGACCGCGACCTTCTCCGACACCGCCAATGCGCTCTCGCTGGAAAAGCACCACTGGCTCGGCGACGCCTTCGCCTCCGGCGGCAGCCAAGGCTACGACCACAAGAAGATGGGCATCACGGCGCGCGGCGCCTGGGAGGCGGTCAAGCGCCATTTCCGCGAGATCGACATCGACATCCAGACGACGCCTTTCACGGTGGCTGGCGTCGGCGACATGTCGGGCGACGTCTTCGGCAACGGCATGCTGCTCTCGCCGGCGATCCGGCTGCTCGCCGCCTTCGACCATCGCGACATCTTTCTCGATCCCGAGCCGGACATGGCGAAATCGCTGGCCGAACGCCAGCGCCTCTTCGCCCTGCCGCGCTCGTCATGGGCTGACTACGACAAGTCGCTGATCTCGGCTGGCGGCGGCGTGTTCTCGCGCCAGTCCAAGAGCATCCCGCTCTCGCCGGCGATGCAGGCGGCGCTCGATCTGCCCAAAGCCGAGGTCACGCCGCCCGAGCTGATGACGGCGATCCTTAAAAGCCGCATCGACCTGCTCTGGTTTGGCGGCATCGGCACCTATATCCGCGCCTCCGACGAAACCGATGCGCAGGTCGGCGACCGCGCCAACGATGCGATCCGCGTCACCGGCGGCGATCTCCGGGCCCGCGTCATTGGCGAGGGCGCCAATCTCGGCGCGACCCAGCGCGGGCGCATCGAGGCGGCGCGCAAGGGCGTGAAGCTCAACACCGACGCGATCGACAATTCGGCAGGCGTCAACACCTCCGACGTCGAGGTCAACATCAAGATCGCGCTTGCCGGCCCGGTCAAGGATGGCCGCCTCAAGGAAGACGACCGCAACACGCTACTCGCCACGATGACCGACGAGGTCGGCCTGCTCGTGCTGCGCAACAACTATCTTCAGACGCTGGCGCTCTCCCTGACGGAAGCGCAGGGGCTTGGCGCGACGCCGGGCCTGCGCCGCCTGATGCAGACGCTGGAGAGCGAAGGCAGGCTCGACCGTTCGGTCGAATACCTGCCCAGCGACGCCGTCATCGCCGAGCGCGAGAAGCGCGGCGAGGGCCTGACCCGGCCGGAACTCTCCGTCCTGCTCGCCTATGCCAAGCTCGCATTGCACGACGCGCTGCTCGATTCGCCCGTGCCAGACGATCTCTACCTCAACAGCGAATTGGTCCGTTATTTCCCCAAGGCGCTGCGTGACGGTTACGGACCCGAAATCGCCGCCCACAAGCTGCGCCGTGAAATCGTCGCGACCCAGCTCGCCAACGCCATCGTCAACCGTGGCGGCCCAGCCATCGTCTCGACCCTGAAGGACCAGACCCGCGCCGAGGCGCCGGCCATTGCCGCAGCCTATGCGATCGCGCGCGATTCTTTCGACCTGATCGCGCTGAACGGCGCGATCGATGCGCTCGATGCAAAGGTGCCCGGCAAGACGCAGCTCGGGCTCTACGGCGCGGCGCAGGAGCTCGTCACCGACCGGATGAGCTGGTTCCTGCGCCGTGGCGTCGCCAAACCGGGCGCAATCGAACAGACGATCGCGCATTACGCAAAGGGCGTCGCCGCGCTCTCGGCCCAACTCGATGGCCTCCTGCCCGATGCCGTCGCGCAGGCGCGCACGGCCCGCATCGCGGTGCTGGTCTCGGAGGGCGTACCGGACGTGCTGGCCGCCCGCATCGCCAGCCTGCCGGCGCTGTCGCAGGCGACCGACATCGTCGACATCGCCGAACGCACCAAGCGCGGGATTGCCGAGGTCGCGCAGATTCATTTCGGAGTCGATTCGGTTTTCGGCCTGTCGAGCCTGGCAGACTCCGCCGCGGCCGTGCCGGCGACGGACGATTACGAACGCCTCGCCCGCGAGCGCGCCGTCGAGACGCTGGTCGACGCCCATGCCGGCCTGACGCAGGAGATCGCCGGGGCCGCCGCCGGCAAGGGCACGCTCGACAGCTGGCTGGAGCAGCGCGGCGACGAGGCCCAGCGCACCCGCGCGACCGTGCAGGCCATTGCCATGTCCGGCCTGTCCCTGCCAAAGCTGATGGTGGCCGCCGGCATGCTCGCCGACCTGCCGCGCAGGAAGACCTGACCCAGACGAAACCAAGGCCAGACAACGTCATGACAGACACCGGATCCGAATCGATTTCGACCCGCATCGACCCGAAACTGCTGGAAATCCTGGTCTGCCCGGTGACCAAGACCACGCTGGAATATGACGCAGCCGCGCAGGAACTGATCAGCCGGGCGGCGAAACTCGCCTATCCGATCCGTGACGGCATCCCGATCATGCTGCCGGAAGAAGCAAGGGCGCTGGAAGTTTAACGCGGAAACACGCCGTCATCCCGGGTCAAGCCCGGGATGACGGCGAAGTTGTTGCAAAATGCGCGCTCACAGCGCCTCGCCGCGCAGCAGTCGTGGCGTTTCGCCCGCGATTCCCGCCGCCTCGCGGATGAAGAAACGCTTCAGCCCCGGCAGACGGTCGACCAGGCCGAGGCCGAGATCGCGCGCCAGCCTGAGCGGCGTCGCGTCGTTTGAAAACAGCCGGTTGAGCCCATCGGTCACCGCGCCCATGGCGACCGTGTCGAAGCGTCTCGCCCGCTCATAGTCTTCAAGCACATCAGCCGCGCCGACATCGAGCCCGAGCCGGGCGGCGTCGACGATCGCCTCGGCCAGCGCCGCGACGTCCTTGAGGCCGAGATTGAGGCCCTGGCCCGCGATCGGGTGGATGACATGCGCCGCGTCGCCGAGCAGCGCCAGCCGCTCTCCAGCGAAGCGCCGCGCCACCCCAAAACCGAGCGGCAGCGCCTGGACGCGGCTTTCAAGCGCGATTTCGCCGAGTTCGAGCCCGAAGCGACGCTCGATTTCCTCCATCATGTCGGCGTCATCAAGCGAGAGCAGCGCCGGGACATTCTCCGTGCGTTCGGTCCAGACGATCGATGAGCGGTGACCAAGGCTGCCGCCATCGCTGAGCGGCAGGATCGCGAACGGTCCCGACGGCAGGAAATGCTCGATGGCGCGGCCGCCATGGGGCCGCTCGTGGCCAAGCGTCGCAACCAGCCCCGATTGCTCATAGGCCCAGCCGACCCAGCCTATGCCCGCCTGTTCTCGCAGTTTCGAGCGCGCCCCATCGGCAGCGACGAGCAGCGCCGCCTGCAAGCGCTCGCCGCCGGCGAACAGCAGATCGACCTGCGCTTCCCCGCTCTCGAAGCGCCTGACGCCCTCGGGCCGCAACACCACCCCGGCTGCGCGGCAGGCTTCGAGCAGCGCCGCCAGAAGCGCGGCGTTCTCGACCATATGGGCGAAAGGCTGACCGGGCTCGACCTCGCCGTCGAAGGTCAGGAAGACCGGGCGCACCACATCCGTGCCGCGGCTGTCGGTGACGAGCATCTGCGTCATCGGTTGCGCGGTGGCGGCAATCGCCTCCCAGATTCCCAGCGACTGCAGCATCCTCTGCGCCGCGGCGGCGACAGCATAGGCGCGGTTGTCGGGGCGCGGCGGAGCAGCAACCGGACCAGCCAGCGCCGGATCGGCCAGCACGATGTCGAACGCTTCGCCCAGCGCCTGCTTCAGCGCCAGCGCCAGCGAGAGGCCGGCAATGCCGCCGCCCGCGATCACGATCCGGTTGCGCGGCAAATCCGCCCGAGATCCCATGTCTTCACACTCCCCAGCCGATGACGGCCTCCGCAGCCGCAACGGCTTGACGACGCCCGGCGCGTTGGTGCTGATGCGGTCAGGCCTTTCGGCCAGCCCGTCAACGAGCCTCCGGAACATGTCCCAGATCAGCGACTCCCTGATGTCGATTCTCGACCTCGAGCCGCTCGAACGCAATCTGTTCCGTGGTCGCAGCCCCGATGTCGGCTGGAGCCGCGTCTTCGGCGGACAGGTCATCGGCCAGGCGCTCTACGCCGCCTGCAAGACGGTCGAGGGACGCGAGCCGCATTCGCTGCACGCCTATTTCCTGCTGCCGGGCGATCCGCAGATCCCGATCGTCTACGAGGTCGACCGGCTGCGCGACGGCCGCTCGTTCACGACGCGGCGCGTACTGGCGATCCAGAAGGGCGAGGCGATCTTTGCGATGTCGGCCTCGTTCCAGGTCGCGGAGGAGGGTTATGAGCACCAGATGCCCATGCCCGACGTGCCGATGCCCGAGGATTTGCCCGACCGCGAGGAGATGAAACGCAGCGTGCTGCCGCACATGCCCGCGCTCGTACGGGCCTATTACGAGCGCGAACGGCCTATCGAGCTCAGGCCTGTCGAGATCGAGCGCTACATCACCGGCGGCAAGATGGAGCCGAAGTTCAATGTCTGGATCAAGGCGATGCAGCCCTTACCGGACGAGCCCGCGATCCACCAGAGCGTACTCGCCTATGCGTCGGACCTGATGCTGCTCGATTCCAGCCTGATCGCGCACGGCACCACCGTCTTCGACAAGACGATCCAGGGCGCCAGCCTCGACCACGCGCTCTGGTTCCACCGCCCCTTCCGCGCCGACGACTGGCTGCTCTATTCGCAGGACAGCCCTTCCAGCTCGGGCGCGCGCGGCTTTTCGCGCGGGCTGGTCTTCGACAGGCAGGGACGGCTTGTCGCGTCCGTGGCGCAGGAAGGCCTGATCCGGCCACGGCCCGACCGGGGCTGAATGCTTTCTAAGCATCCGCTCAATCATTAGCCATTTGCACAATCCTTGAGCGCGCCCGACTGTTCAACGTCGGGCGTCGGCACTGATTCGGCGATTCAACCGCTGATGCTGCAATGCGGCAGTTGGCACGCGCCTTGAATTGACGACCCACGACGCGCGCCGGCTTCCGACAGGTGCGCGAGGCGCAACAAGATCGCCGGGGCTGACTTCCGGGCGGCGTAAACGGGGAAACCCTGCAATGAAGATCGTGATGGCTATCATCAAGCCGTTCAAGCTGGAGGAGGTGCGCGACGGGCTCACCGCCATCGGCGTGCACGGCCTGACCGTGACCGAAGTGAAGGGCTATGGCCGCCAGAAGGGCCACACGGAAATCTACCGTGGCGCCGAATACGCCGTGAGCTTCCTGCCGAAGATCAAGATCGAGGTCGCCGTGTCCGACGAACTCGTCGCCAAGGTGATCGAGGCGATCACGGCGGCAGCCAGGACCGGCCAGATCGGCGACGGCAAGATCTTCGTTTCGTCGATCGAGAAAGCCGTGCGCATCCGCACCGGCGAAACCGACAGCGACGCCCTTTGAGCCAGCGATCCTTCAGGAGTTTCCAGCAATGAATTTCAAGACCCTCAGCCGGGCCGGACTTGCGGGGCTCGCGCTTGCCGCGGTCGCCGGCGCCGCGCTCGCCCAGACCGCAGCGGCGCCTGCAACGCCCCCCGCGCTCGTGCCCAACAAGGGCGACGTCGCCTTCATGATGAGCTCGACGGTCCTCGTCCTGCTCATGACCATTCCGGGCCTGGCGCTGTTCTATGGCGGCCTCGTGCGCACCAAGAACATGCTCTCCGTCCTGACGCAGGTCTTCGCCATCGTCAGCATCGTCTGCCTGATCTGGGTGATCTACGGCTACTCGCTCGCCTTCACCAATGGCGGCGGCCTGAACGACTATGTCGGCGGCTTCTCCAAGGCCTTCCTGAAGGGCATCGACCCGAACTCGACAGCCGCGACCTTCTCCAACGGCGTCGTCATCCMCGAGCTGCTCTACATCTGCTTCCAGATGACCTTCGCCTGCATCACGCCGGCCCTCATCGTCGGCGCTTTCGCCGAGCGCATGAAATTCTCGGCGCTGCTGCTCTTCACCGTGCTCTGGGTCACCTTCATCTATTTCCCGATGGCCCATATGGTCTGGTACTGGGGCGGCCCGGACGCCGTCGGCGCCGCCGCCAAGGCGCTGGCTGAGGCTCCCGCCGATGGCAAGGCCGCGGCCCAGGCGGCGCTCGACGCCGTCAACGCCGATGCCGGCCTGCTGTTCAAGTGGGGCGCGCTCGACTTCGCCGGCGGCACGGTCGTGCACATCAATGCCGGCATCGCCGGCCTGGTCGGCTGCCTGTTGCTCGGCAAGCGCATCGGCTTCGGCAAGGAGCTGATGGCTCCGCACTCCCTGACCATGACCCTGATCGGCGGCGCGCTGCTCTGGGTCGGCTGGTTCGGCTTCAATGCCGGCTCGAACCTCGAGGCCAACGGCACCGCAGTGCTCGCCATGGTCAATACCTTCGTCGCCACCGCGGCGGCGGCGGTTGCCTGGCTCTTCGTCGAATGGGCGGTCAAGGGCAAGCCCTCGATGCTCGGCATGGTCTCGGGCGCGGTCGCCGGCCTCGTCGCGGTCACGCCGGCCTCGGGCTTTGCCGGCCCGATGGGCTCGATCGTGCTCGGCCTCGTCGTCGGCATCGTCTGCTTCGTCTTCTGCTCCAGCGTCAAGAATGCGCTCGGCTATGACGACTCGCTCGATGTCTTCGGCATCCACTGCATCGGCGGCATCATCGGCGCGCTCGCGACCGGCATCCTCGTCAACGTCGATCTCGGCGGCGTCGGCATCCCCGACTATTCGACCAAGCCCGGCGAGCTCGCCGTCGGCGCCTATGTGCTGGGAGACGCATTCTTGTCCCAGGTCAAGGCGGTGCTGGTCACGCTGGTCTTCAGCGGCGTCGGCTCGCTGATCCTGTACAAGATCGTTGACGTCATCGTCGGCCTGCGCGTCACGCCCGATCAGGAGCGCGAAGGTCTGGATATCGCGGAGCATGGCGAGCGCGCCTATCACGACTGAGCCAGCCTCGCTCAACGTCTCACGTGAAACATCGACCCCGGCGGGCAACCGCCGGGGTTTTTCATTGCGGAGCCGGTATCGGATGCGCCGCACAGGCCAAGGTTAAGCGGGTCTTAACCTGCGCTTCCTAACGTGACCGGACGGGCCGGACCGTTGCGGCCCGACGTTGCGAAACACGGCACCCTGCATGCGCACGACAAGACGTTCCTCCTCGTTGATGGACCGCCTGCCCGATCCGGTGCGGGAGTTCCTGTCGCGTCGCGCCGCCGAACTCACAGGCCTTGGCCTGCTTGCCCTGACTGCGGCCGTCGCCGTCTCGCTTGCGACCTGGTCAGTCGACGACCCCAGCATCAACAACGCCACCAGCGGCGCGGTCAGGAACTGGCTCGGCCGACCCGGCGCGATGGTCGCCGACCTCGCCATGCAGCTGCTCGGCCTTGGCGTCGTCGCGATGCTGTTTCCGCCACTGACCTGGGCGCTGCGGCTGGTCCGGATTCACCTGTTCGATCGTGGCGCGCTCAAGCTCGGCCTCTGGATCGTCGGCATCGCCGCGACCGCGGCCGTCGCCAGCGCCCTGCCCGCCACGCCGCGCTGGCCCCTGCCGACCGGCATGGGCGGCGTCATCGGCGATGGGCTCCTGTTCGGCACACGTAACCTCGCCGGCATAGCCGGCAATGCGCTCGGCGGCCTTGTCGGCTTCCTCTATGCCGGCATCGCCATTCTCGCGGTCACGGCTGCCGCCGGCTTCGGCTTCGTCACCGACGAGGACCCGGTCGCCGAAGCCGAGAGCGACGACGAATCCTGGAATGAGAGCGAGGACCGGCGCAATGACGAGCCCGGCATCGCCGTCATCCTGATCGGCTGGCTCGCCCATGGCGCAATGGCGCTGCGGGGCATGATCCTGCGCCGCCTGCCCCAGGCTCCCGAACCCGTCACCAACGCCGGATCGGCGGGCGCGGCGCCTGCCGCGGGTCGCGTACGCCGCGAGCCGCAATTCGCCGAGCCCTCGGCGCGCGCGCCAGCCATGGCGCCGTTTGCACCGGAGCCGCTGCCCGTGTCCCGCGCAGCGCGGCCCGAACCCGCCGATTTCCCCGAGGACGACGACGAGCCGACCGATCTGCGCGATCTGAACGCGCCGCGCGTCACCGCCATGCCGGTCGCACCCAAGCCCGGCAAGCGCATCCTGCGCGAGGCGCAGCCCTCGCTGCTCGACCGCGACGCGTTCGAGTTGCCGCCCCTGACCTATCTCGCCGAGCCCAAGAAGCTGCCCGCCAACGCGATCTCGACCGACGCGCTGGAGCAGAACGCGACGCTGCTCGAAGGCGTGCTCGAGGATTTTGGCGTGCGCGGCGAGATCACGCAGGTCCGGCCCGGCCCGGTCGTGACGCTTTACGAGCTCGAACCCGCGCCCGGAACCAAATCCTCGCGCGTGATTTCGCTCGCCGACGACATCGCCCGCTCGATGAGCGCGATCGCAGCGCGAGTCGCCGTCATTCCCGGCAAGAACGCCATCGGCATCGAACTGCCCAACGCCAAGCGCGAAACCGTCTTCCTGCGCGAATTGCTGGCGAGCCAGGATTTCGAGAGCTCCAAGCACAAGCTCGCACTCGGGCTGGGCAAGACCATCGGCGGCGAGCCGGTGATCGTCGATCTCGCCAAGATGCCGCATCTGCTCGTCGCCGG
Source organism: Allobosea sp. P2_A10 (assembly GCF_056405115.1). Lineage (NCBI taxonomy): Bacteria > Pseudomonadati > Pseudomonadota > Alphaproteobacteria > Hyphomicrobiales > Alloboseaceae > Allobosea > Allobosea sp. P2_A10. The sequence goes on from NZ_JBFUCS010000007.1 coordinate 66,505, forward strand.
CACTACCGGCTCGGGCAAGTCGGTCGCGATCAACACCATGATCCTGTCGCTGCTCTACCGGCTGAAGCCGGAGGAATGCCGGCTGATCATGGTCGATCCAAAAATGCTCGAACTCTCCGTCTATGACGGCATCCCGCACCTCCTCACCCCCGTCGTCACCGACCCGAAGAAGGCGGTCGTCGCCCTGAAATGGGCCGTGCGCGAGATGGAGGAGCGCTACAAGAAGATGTCGAAGGTCGGCGTCCGCAACATCGACGGCTTCAACACCCGCGTCGGCGAGGCCAAGGCGGCGGGCGAAGTCATCACCCGGACCGTCCAGACCGGCTTCGACAAGCATTCCGGCGAGGCGATCTACGAGGAAGAGGTCATGGACCTCGATCCGTTGCCCTACATCGTCGTCATCGTCGACGAGATGGCCGATCTGATGATGGTCGCCGGCAAGGAGATCGAGGGCACGATCCAGCGCCTCGCCCAGATGGCGCGCGCGGCCGGCATTCATGTCGTGCTGGCAACGCAGCGGCCCTCGGTCGACGTCATCACCGGCACGATCAAGGCGAATTTCCCGACCCGGATTTCCTTCCAGGTCACTTCCAAGATCGATTCGCGCACGATCCTCGGCGAGCAGGGCGCCGAGCAGCTGCTCGGCCAGGGCGACATGCTCTACATGGCCGGCGGCGGACGCATCACCCGCGTCCACGGCCCCTTCGTCTCGGACGCCGAGGTCGAGAAGGTCGTCGCGCATCTGAAGACGCAGGGACGCCCGCAATATCTCGAAGCCGTCACCTCCGAGGAGGAGCCGGCAGGCGAGGAGGCCGAGGACGGCGCGGTCTTCGACAAGACCGGTATGGGCCAGGCCGAGAGCGACGACCCCTACGACCAGGCCGTCGCGGTCGTGCTGCGCGACAAGAAGGCCTCGACCTCCTATATCCAGCGCCGCCTCCAGATCGGCTACAACCGCGCGGCGTCGATCATGGAGCGGATGGAGAACGAGGGCATCGTCGGCCCGGCCAACCATGCCGGCAAGCGCGAGATCCTGGTCGAGACCGGCCGCGCCCGCGAGGACGAGGATTGAGCGCGATCGGAGGCCCGCGCCAGAACAGCGACGGGCCCGTCCTCAAATTGCCACGACGGCGCTGCAACCTCGGGGCTTCGCGGCGCGTTGACCGGAGCGGCGGGTTCGTTCCACGACCCCATACGTTGCGATGCGCCCGCAAAGGCGTGATGATCAGGGCCGGACTGGCCGAAAGCACTGGAGCTTCATGCTCATGACCAGCAAATCCTCGATGCGGACCAGGCTCAGCGCGCTTGTCGTGCTTGGCCTCGCCGCGTCCGCCGGCGGGCTCTCGGCCCAGCCGCTCAATCTGCAGCCGTCGAAGCAGGCGATCGCGGCTGCCAAGCCCACGGCGCTGCGCGGTGCGCGACTGCCACCTGTCCGCCCGGAAGGGCTCGGCCTGCCGCGCAGCGCCACGGCTTCGGCGCAAGACGCCCCGGTCCAGACCGCGGCCGCCGAACCGGTCCGGGTCGCGGCCGCACCGGCCAAGCCGGCCGCGCGCTCGTCGACGCCGCTGTCGCAGGCCGACGCGGTCGAGAAGCTGAACGGCTATTTCAACGGCTTTGCCAATCTGCAGGGTGATTTCATCCAGTTCGCCGCCGATGGCCGCCGCTTCGAGGGCAAGCTCTACATCCAGCGCCCCGGCAAGATGCGCTTCGAATATCGCCCGCCGGTGACCATGGAGGTGATCGCCGACGGCACCTCCGTCGCCATCCGCGACAAGAAGCTGGCGACGCAGGATCTCTATTCGATCGGCCAGACCCCGCTGAAGTTCCTGCTCAAGGAACGCATGGATCTGTCGCGCGATTCGATCGTCACCGGCGTCAGCACCAAGGGCGACATGCTCTCGGTCAAGATCGAGGACCGCTCGACGCTGGGCGGAACCTCGAAAATCACGCTGAACTACGACCTCGCCGCCAACGAACTCCGGCAATGGGTGGTGATCGACCCGCAGGGCTACGAGACCTCGGTCTCGCTCTACAATCTCGACACCCAGCGCCGGCCCGACCCGAAGAACTTCGTGATCAACTACGAGCGGGTTCTGTAGGGCGCGCGGGTCAAATCGCTCTTTCGTCCCTGACGCGTAGTCGTTCCGGGCGAAGCGCGGCTTGTTCGGAATGACGGCGCGGGTAGAGACAGGACGCTTGCTTTTCCCCACGCCCCGAACCAGTTTCCGGCAGCCCTTCGAGCCCGGAAACCTTGCGTGAAACTCACCGTCACCAGCTGGAACATCAACTCCGTCAGGCTCCGCATCGGCATGGTCGGAGAATTCCTGACCACGCATGCGCCCGACGTCCTGTGCCTGCAGGAGACCAAGACACCCGACGAGCAGTATCCCGCAAAAGCGTTCGAGAAGCTCGGCTACGTCCATCAGGCTTTTATCGGCCAGAAGGGCTATAACGGCGTCGCCATCGTCTCGAAATTGCCCTTCAGCGAGAAGGACGCGATGGCGATGTGCGGCAGGAACGACGCACGCCACATGACCGTCGTGCTCGACAAGGGCGCGGGCGCGGCTGCCGGCGTCGCGATCCACAATTTCTACATTCCGGCCGGCGGCGACATTCCCGACCCCGAGAAGAACGTCAAATTCGCCCACAAGCTCGCTTTCCTCGACGAGATCGGCGTCTGGGGCATGACGAAGAAGCCGACCAACCGTCCCAGCATCCTGCTCGGCGACCTCAACATCGCGCCCTATGAGCACGATGTCTGGAGCCACAAGCAATTGCTCGACGTGGTCAGCCATACCCCGATCGAGACCACGACGCTGGAGAAGCTGCGCTCCGAGCTCGGCTGGACCGACGCCGCCCGCACGCTGCGCCCCGAGCCGGAAAAACTCTACAGCTGGTGGAGCTACCGCGCCGCCGACTGGGAGGCGTCCAATCGCGGCCGCCGCCTCGACCATATCTGGCTCTCGGACGGCCTGAAGCCGGCCCTGCGCGATCTCACCTTCCTGCGCGAGGCGCGCGGATGGGAGCGCCCCTCCGATCACGTGCCCGTCACGGTGACGCTGGAGCTTTGAACCCCGATCAGGGCCGGTCGATCGCCGCCAGCGCGTCGCCGATCGGCCCGAGTTCGGCCGCGAACTGACGCAGCCGGTCGGAAACGGCGTCGGCCAGCGCCTGCGCCGAACCCGGAAATTCGGCCAGCACCCGCCGCATCACGCTGCGCGACAGCTTCATCATCTGCGTCGGCTCGCGCGCAACCGCCGTCAGCGGCCGCTGGATCGCGGTGAACAAGGCGAGCTCGCCGATCAGCGCACCCGGCCCGACGATCTCGTCGGCCGGTGCGCCGTCATCGCCCGTCATCAGCGCGACAGCGCCCGAAACGATCAGCAGCGCGCCGTCCGACATGTCGCCGCTGCGAAACAGCACGTCGCCTGCGCGCAGGATGCGGCTTTCGGCGGCGAAGGCGACGAGCCGCAGAGCATCGCGCTCCATCAGGCCCAGCAGCGGCTGCCGGGCCAGCAGGGCGATATCGTCGTCAAGCGCCATAAGGTCTAGGGATTGAGGCGGTAGCCGCCCGCATCCGTCACGAGCAGGCGCGCATTGCCCGGATCGGGTTCGATCTTCTGGCGCAGCCGGTAGATATGCGTCTCGAGCGTATGGGTCGTGACCTGCGAATTATAGCCCCAGACCTCCTGGAGCAGGATTTCGCGGGCGATCGGCTTGCGGCCGGCGCGATAGAGGAAGCGCAGGATCGCGGTTTCCTTCTCGGTCAGTTTTGTCTTCGAGCCCTTCTCGCTGACAAGCAGCTTCGAGCCGGGATGGAAGGTGTAGGGGCCGACCTGGAAGACCGCGTCTTCGCTCGCCTCGTACTGGCGCAGGTGAGCGCGAATCCGCGCCAGCAGCACGGCGAACTTGAACGGCTTGATGACGTAGTCGTTGGCGCCGGCTTCAAGGCCGAGCACCGTATCGGCGTCCGAACCCTGGCCGGTCAACATGATCACCGGGCTCTTGAAGCCGTTCTTGCGCATGATCTTGACGGCTTCGCGCCCATCCATGTCGGGCAGGCCGACATCCATCACCGCGAGGTCCATGCGCTCGGCCTGCACGGCCTTGACCGCGGACGTCGCGGTGCCCGCAGTCGAGATCTTGAACTCGTCATAGAGCGAAAGCTGCTCGGCCAGCGCCTCGCGCAATGTCTGGTCGTCGTCGACAAGGAGGATATGATGGACGGCGGACATGAAAGATCGATCGAAATGTTGCGGGTGAGGCACCATGAGCCCGCTGATTCGTGACCGCAAGTCACGCCGGATGGAAATACCGTGAGAATAGTTGAGCGCGCCGTCACGCAGGAACCCGGCTCGCCCCGACGCCGGCTGACCTGGCTGCGCGTCGTGGTCTCCGTCACCGACCGCAGGCGGGGCTTCCTGATCGCCGGCAATGCGATCTTTCCCTGCGCGCTCGGTCGCTCCGGTGTGGTCGTCGCCAAGCGCGAGGGCGATGGCGGCACGCCCCAAGCCCGCCTGCCGCTGCGCAGCGTGCTCTATCGCGCCGGACGTCTGCCCCGACCGCGCACCCTCCTGCCCGTCCGCGCCATCACCGCCCGCGACGCCTGGTGCGATGACACTGCCGACCGCCGCTACAACCGGCTGATAGACCGCCCGCCGGGGCAGGCCGAGGAACGGCTCCAGCGCGAGGACCATCTCTACGACGTCATCGTCGAACTCGGCTGGAACGACGCACCGGTGCGGCGCGGGCGCGGCAGCGCGATCTTCTGGCATCTCGCCCGGCCAGGCTTCACGCCCACGGCCGGCTGCGTCGCGGTCGAGGGCCATGTCTTCGCGAAGGTGCTGCCGCGTCTAGCGCGGCATTGCACGATGCGGATCGGCTAGCCGCGCGCGCCGAAGATCGCGCTGCCGACGCGAACATAGGTCGCGCCCAGCTGGATCGCGGCCTCGTAGTCGGCGCTCATGCCCATCGATAATTCGCGCAGGCCGTGGCGCGCCGCGATCTTCGCCAGCAGCGCGAAATGCGGCGATGGCGGCTCATCGGCGGGCGGAATGCACATCAAACCTTCGACGACGAGGCCGTGATGGACACGGCAGGTCTCGAGAAAGGTATCGATTTCGGCAGGACTCACGCCGCCTTTCTGAGGCTCGTCGCCGGTGTTGACCTGGACGAGGAGGCGCGGGGCCTTGCCGCTGCGCGCGATCTCGCGGGCCAGTTCCTTGGCGAGGCTGATTCGGTCGAGCGAATGGATCGCATCGAACAGTTCGACGGCGTCGCGCGCCTTGTTGGACTGCAGTGGCCCGATCATGTGGACCTGCGCATCGGGGAAACGCTCGCGCAGGGCCGGCCATTTGGCCTTGGCTTCCTGGACGTAGTTTTCGCCGAAGATGCGCTGCCCGGCGGCGAGCGCGGGCTCGATCACCTCGGCCGGCATGGTCTTGGACACGGCGATCAGCGTGACCTCTTCGGGTTTGCGCCCGAAATCATCGGCCGCTCGCGCGATCGCGCTTTTCGTCGCGGCAAGGCGCTGCACGGTGTCGTTCATCTGCAATCCTTCCAGCCCGCACGCGGCGTTGACCCCGCGCGCGCAATCGTGTCCTAGTCCGGCTCACTTCGCTCACGCAACAATTGCATGCTCTCATGGCCGTCGAACGCTACAATCCCAAGGAATCCGAGCCGAAATGGCGCCGCGTCTGGGAAGAGCGCAAGCTCTTCGAGACCCGCAACGACGATACGCGGCCGAGCTATTACGTCCTCGAGATGTTCCCCTATCCGTCGGGGCGCATCCATATGGGTCATGTCCGCAACTATGCGATGGGCGACGTGGTCGCGCGTTACAAGCGCGCCAAAGGCTTTGCCGTCCTGCATCCGATGGGCTGGGATGCGTTCGGGCTGCCGGCGGAGAACGCCGCCAAGGCCAACAAGGTCCATCCGCGCGAATGGACCTACGCCAATATCGCGGCGATGCGCACGCAATTGCAGTCGATGGGCCTGTCGCTCGACTGGAGCCGGGAACTCGCGACCTGCGACCCGAGCTACTACAAGCACCAGCAGAAGCTGTTCCTCGATTTTCTCAAGGCCGGGCTGGTCGACCGCAAGACCGCGCGGGTCAACTGGGACCCCGTCGACGAGACCGTGCTCGCCAATGAGCAGGTCATTGACGGCCGCGGCTGGCGCTCCGGCGCCCAGGTCGAGATCCGCGAGCTGACGCAGTGGTTCTTCAGGATCACCGCCTATGCGCAGGAACTGCACGACGCGCTGGAAGGCCTGTCGCGTTGGCCCGACAAGGTCCGCCTGATGCAGAAGAACTGGATCGGCCGCTCGGAGGGGCTGCTGATTCGTTTCGCTCTCGAATCGAATGCCTTGGGCTTCGACGAGCTGGAGATCTACACGACAAGGCCCGACACGCTGTTTGGCGCGAAGTTCATGGCGGTGGCGCCCGACCATCCGCTCGCCAAGGCGGCGGCCGCGACCAACCCGGCGCTGCAGGCCTTCATCGAGGATTGCAAGCGCACCGGCACCGCCCAGGAGGCGATCGACAAGGCGGAGAAGCTCGGTTTCGACACTGGCCTGCGCGCCGTGCATCCGCTTGATAAGTCTTGGACATTACCGGTCTATGTCGCCAATTTCATCCTGATGGAGTATGGCACCGGCGCGATTTTCGGCTGCCCGGCCCATGACCAGCGCGACCTCGACTTCGTCAACAAATACGGCCTCGGCAATCTCCCGGTCGTTGCGCCAGAAGGCGCCGATCCGGCAGGCTTCGTCATCACCGACACGGCCTATGTTGACGATGGCCGCATGATCAATTCGCGCTTCCTCGACGGCTTGACCATTCCGGAGGCGAAAGAGAACGTCGCACTGAAGCTCGAAGGCAAGACGCGCGGCAATCGCCCGGTGGCGCAGCGCAAGGTCAATTTCCGCCTGCGCGACTGGGGCGTCTCGCGCCAGCGCTACTGGGGTTGCCCGATCCCGGTGATCCATTGCGCCGATTGCGGCACGCTGCCGGTGCCCGACGCCGATCTGCCGGTGACGCTGCCCGACGACGTCTCCTTCGAGAAGCCGGGCAACCCGCTCGACCACCATCCGACATGGAAACATGTCACCTGCCCGCAATGCGGCAAGGATGCGCGCCGCGAGACGGACACGATGGACACCTTCGTCGATTCGTCCTGGTATTTCGCCCGCTTCACCGACCCCTGGCGGACGGATACGCCGACCGACCGCACCGTGGTCGATCGCTTCCTGCCCGTCGACCAGTATATCGGCGGCGTCGAGCACGCGATCCTGCACCTGCTCTATTCGCGCTTCTTCACCCGCGCCATGAAGGCGACCGGCCATGCCGGGCTGGACGAGCCTTTCGACGGCATGTTCACGCAGGGCATGGTGGTACACGAGACCTATCGCGCTGTGGATGGGACCTGGGTCGAACCCGGCGATGTCCGCATCGAGGCTACCGGGTCCGAGCGGCGCGGCTTCCATGTCGATACGGGAGCTCCGGTCGAGATCGGCGCGATCGAGAAGATGTCGAAGTCGAAGAAGAATGTCGTCGATCCCGACGATATTATTGCTTCATACGGCGCCGACACCGCGCGCTGGTTCATGCTCTCGGATTCGCCGCCCGATCGCGACGTGATCTGGACCGACGAAGGCGTCCAGGGCGCCGCGCGCTTCGTCCAGCGGCTCTGGCGGCTGATCGGCGAGATCGCCGAGCGCACCGGCAATGCTGTCGCGAAGCCGGCAGCGATCGGCGAACCCGCGCTCACTCTTCGCAAGGCCAGCCACCGCGCGCTGCATGCCGTCGGTGGCGATATCGAGAGGCTCGGCTTCAACCGCTGCGTCGCCCATATCTACACGCTGACCAATGCGATCGGCAAAGCGCTCGACGCCGCTGCCGAGCAGGCCGCGCTTGCACCCGATGTCGCCTTCGCGCTGCATGAATCCGCCATCATCGCAACGCAGCTTGTTGCGCCGATGATGCCGCACCTCGCCGAATCCTGCTGGCAGGCGTTGGGACAGCCCGAGCTTGTCGGTGAAGCTGCTTGGCCGGTGGCCGACGAGGCCCTGCTCAAGGATGACAGCCTGCTGCTGCCCGTGCAGTTCAACGGCAAGAAGCGCGCGGAGGTGACCGTACCGGCCGATGCCGATACTGTCGTCGTCGAGGCGATCGTGCGTGCGTCGGAGGCCGTGATCAAGGCGCTCGACGGCCGGGCGATCCGGAAGATCATTGTGGTGCCCGGGAGAATCGTGAATGTCGTTGCCTGACGCCGAAACGCAGGGTTTGCGAGCGCCGGTTCCGGCTCGCCGCATGTTGCTCGTAGGCGCGCTGCTGGCGGCTGCCTTCGCGGGCGGCTGTCTGCGGCCGCTTTATGCCGAGAGCACGACGAGCGCCATCGGCGGCAGCGTCGGTTCCGCGCTGAAGAGCATCRACATCCCCGAGATCAAAGGGCTGGTCGGCCACTATCTGCGCAATGAGCTCGCATTCGAGTTTGATGGCGGCGGCGATCCAGATGCGCAGAAGCGTCTGACGTTCAACACGGCCGTCGCCGAATCGATCCAGGTCGTGACCGTCGATTACGCCAATGGGCGCGCCGATTCGGCAGTCCTCGTTGCGACTGCAACCTGGACTCTGAAGCGAATCGACAACGGCCAGACGGTCGCCTACGGCACGAACACCGCGCGCGCCACCTATGAGCGCTCGTCGCAGCGTTTCGCCACGGTCCGCGCCGCGCGCGATGCCCAGATCCGGGCGGCCAAGAGTCTCGCCCAGCTGATCAAGGGGCAGATCGCCGCCGACCTCACCTCCAGCTGACGCGGAAGCGCCTGGCATGGCAGCCGTCAAGGCGCATGAGGCCGATCGCACGCTGGCCCGGCTCGACCCGGCCTGGCGGCTGTTCCTGTTCTATGGCCCCGACGCAGGTCTCGTTTCGGAACGTGCCGCAGCGCTCGCCCGGGCCAATGTCGACGACGCCGACGACGCTTTCCAGCTCGTCCGGATGAGTGGCGACGAGATTGCCGCCGATCCGCTGAAACTCGTCGACGAGGCCAACACCATCGGTCTGTTCGGCGGCAGGCGCGCGATTCGGGTCTCGCCCACCGGCAAGCTTTTGACGGCGGCCGTCGAGCCGCTGCTCGCGACCCCATCTCGCGACGCTATCGTCATCGTCGAGGCCGGCGATCTCCAGCGCACCAACCCGCTCCGCACCGCCTGCGAGCGCGCGCGCACGGCCCTCGCGGTGCCCTGCTATGGCGATGGCGCGCGCGATCTCGGCGGGCTCATCGACGAAATGGTCCGAGCCGCCGGCAAGACGATCGACCGCACAGCCCGCGACCATCTCGCTGGCCTGCTTGGCGGCGATCGCCAGACCTCGCGGCGCGAGGTGGAGAAATTGCTGCTTTATGCCGGCCCCGATGCCGCCATCACCGACGAGCATATCGAGGCGATCGTCGGTGACACCGCCCAGCGCGAACAGGCGGCGCTCGTCGAGGCGGTCTTCGCCGGTAAGCTGCCGGCGCTCGATCTCGCCTTTTCCAAGCTGAGCGGCGAGGGTCTCGACGCCGGCGTCATGCTCGGCGCGGTCCTGCGCCAGGCACTAACCTATCTCAAGCTGCGGCAGGCGATCGATGGCGGGCGGGGCGTCAAGGACACGGTCGCCGGCATGAGGCTACCCTATCCGCGCGTCGCCGCCACTGAAGCGGCGCTGACGGCCTGGACATCGCCGAAGCTGACCGAAGCCGCTGCCTTGCTTGGGACGGCCACGGCCGCCGTCCGTCGCGACGGTGAAATGGCGCGCCCAACGGCGGCGCGCGCCCTGTGGACGCTAGCGCGCATGGCGAGAGTTGGCGCACGCGGCGACTGATCAGGCCTTCAGCCGGCGGCAAAGCGCATCGAGCTGTTCGAGCGTCTTGTAACCGATCTTGACCTCGCCGCTGCCATTGGCGCGATGTGTGATCGAAATCGAAAGCCCAAGCGCCTCCTCCAGCGCCTTCTCGACGGCCCGCGTATCGGGATCCTTGTCGAGCTTTGGCTTGCCCGACACGCTTTTGCTTTCGCCACGCGCTTCGCCCTGGACGATGCGCTCGATATCGCGAACGCTCAGGCCTTCGTCGACGATCTTGCGCGCCATCAGTTCCGGGTCCGAAACAGATAACAGCGAACGCGCATGGCCGGCCGACACGGTGCCTTCGCTGACCATGTTGCGCACGGTTTCGGGCAGCTTCGACAATCGCAGCGTATTGGCGACATGGCTGCGGCTCTTGCCGATGACGCGCGCCAGGTCGTTTTGGGTATAGCTGAACTCGGCGATCAGGCGCTCATAGCCTGCAGCCTCTTCGATGGCATTGAGATCGGCGCGTTGGACATTTTCGACGATCGCGATCTCAAGTGCTTCGCGATCGTTGGCCTCGACCAGAATCACCGGAACATCGTGCAACCCGGCGCGCTGCGCCGCGCGCCAGCGCCTTTCGCCGGCGATGATCTCATAGGCATCGAGCATGCCGCTGATCGTGCGGACGATGATCGGCTGCAGGATGCCGCGCTCCCGGACTGAAGCCGTCAGCTCCTCGAGTTCCTCCTCCTTGAAGGCGCGGCGCGGGTTGCGCTGGCTCGGACGCAGGAACTCGACGGGAACGCGCCGCTGACCGCGAGCCCGGTCGATCGCGCCGATTTCCTCGCCGACATCGCCGATCAGCGCCGCCAGACCACGGCCCAGGCGTGAACGCCCCTGTTCTTCGGCCATCGCCATCCTCTTGAATCCTCGTCTTGAATCGGTGGTTACGCAGCGGCCCGAAGCAGGCGCTCGCGCTTGATCACTTCGGAGGCCAGTTTGAGGTAGGCCTGCGACCCTGAGCAGCGCAGATCGTAGAGCAAGGCCGGCTTGCCGTAGGACGGCGCTTCGGAGACCCTGACATTGCGCGGAATCACGGTCTCATAGACCTTGTCGCCAAGGAAATCGCGGACGTCGGCCATGACCTGCCCGGAAAGATTGTTGCGCGGGTCGTACATCGTCAGCACCACGCCCTGAATGATCAGGCGCGGATTGAGGCCGTTGCGAACCTGCTCGACGGTCTTCAGCAACTGGCTCAAGCCCTCCAGCGCGAAGAATTCGCATTGCAGCGGCACCAGGACCGCGTCGGCCGCCGTCATCGCGTTGATCGTGATCAGGCTCAGCGAAGGTGGGCAGTCGATCAGGATATAGGTCAGGTCCGAGCAGCGCTGGTCGTAGACCAGCTCGTCGATGGCATGCTTCAACCGTTGGGCGCGGTCCTTCGCCGAGGCAATCTCCAGCTCGACGCCAAGCAGGTCGAGCGTCGACGGCGCCAGGAACAGGCCGGGAACAGCGGTTTCCTGCATGGCCTGGCCGAGGCCGACATCGCCGCAGAGCACATCATAGGTCGACGAGCGCCGGCTCTTGCGGTCGATCCCGAGCCCGGTCGAAGCATTGCCTTGCGGATCGAGGTCGACGATCAGCACCTTCTCGCCGATCGCGGCCAGCGCCGTTCCAAGATTGATCGCCGTTGTCGTCTTGCCGACGCCGCCCTTCTGATTCGCGAGCGCCAGCACCCGCGGGCGGCGGGGCAGCGCGATCGGCGTAAGATCGGTCATGGATCAGGCCTGTTTCTCGGCCGCGCGAACCATCAGGATCCGGGCGGCGGCATCGGTCACGGATGAAACCGCTGAGGCCTGAATCTTCCAATATTTAGACGCGTCGGTCAATTCCGCATCTAGATGTTGTCCTTTGGGAAAGAGACCAAGCGCCCCTGTTCTCAACAGCTCTTTGCACCAGTCCAACAGCAGCGGCAGCGGCGCCAGCGCGCGGGCGCAGACGACGTCGATTTTACCGCTGAAATAGTCGATGACATCTTCGATCCGAGCGTTATGGACTGTCACCGGCGCATGCGTCAGCCGGGCCGCATGGCGCAGGAAAGCGCATTTCCGGGCGTTGCTCTCGACCAGATGGATATGCCCATGGCTCCGCTCAGCCAGGCAGATACCGATCACAAGGCCGGGAAATCCACCTCCCGAGCCGAGATCGAGCCAGGTCTCCGCGTCCGGCGCGAGAGCAAAGAGCTGGAGCGAATCGGCGATGTGGCGCGTCCAGACATCGCTCAGGGTCGCGTTGGAGACCAGATTCTTGGCCAGCTGCCAGCGCCTCAACTCGGCGACCAGCAGCGCCAGACGCTCCTCTGTTTCACGTGAAACAGGCGTCAAGCGCAAAGCATTGGCACGATCTTCGTTATCCACAATCACGAATCACGCGATCGGCTCGGCGGCAAGGGCCGGCTTGCTCCGTCGGGCATGGGCCGCGAGCAATGTCAGCGCCGCCGGCGTCATCCCCTCGATCCGGGCCGCCTGTGCCAGATCCGCAGGGCGCTCGGCGCCGAGCTTGAGCTTCAGCTCGTTGGACAGCCCTGAAATACCGTCGAAATCGAGGTGCTCCGGAACCTTGAGCGCCTGATCACGCTTGTAGGACTGGATTTCCGCGGCCTGCCGATCGAGATACACGGCATAAACCGCATCGGCCGTGACCCGCGAGACGACCGCAGGTGCGTAGGCGGCAAGCTCGGGCCAGATCGCGGCAAGTCGCTCATAGCCAATGTCGGGATAAGACAGCAGCTGGTAGGCGCTGCGGCGCAGGCCGTCGCGGTTGACGTGAACACCACCGGCCTCGGCCTGTTGCGGCGTCAGCGACAATTCGCGCAATCGGGCCTGCAGCTCTGCGATGGCGTCGGAGCGTGCCTGGAAATGGCGCTGACGGGTCGATCCGACCAGCCCAAGCCCTACGCCGAGCCCTGTTAGCCGCTCATCGGCGTTATCGACACGCAGCGAAAGCCGGAATTCGGCCCGCGACGTGAACATTCGATACGGCTCCGTAACGCCTTGCGTCACGAGGTCGTCGACGAGCACGCCGATATAGGACGCCGAGCGCTCCAGCACGACCGGCTCGGAGCCACCGGCGTGGCGCGCGGCATTCAGCCCGGCAAACAGCCCCTGCGCCCCGGCCTCCTCATAGCCAGTGGTGCCATTGATCTGCCCCGCCAGAAACAACCCGCGCACGGCCCGGGTCTCCAGTGTATTTTTGAGAGCGCGGGGATCGACGAAATCGTACTCGATCGCATAACCCGGCCGCAGCATCGTCGCGCGCTCCAGGCCCGGAATCGTCTTGAGCACGCCGAGCTGGACATCCTCCGGCAGCGAGGTCGAGATGCCGTTGGGATAGACCGTATCATCGTCGAGCCCCTCCGGCTCCAGGAAGACCTGATGCCCGTCGCGATCCCCGAAACGGCCGACCTTGTCCTCGATCGACGGGCAATAACGCGGCCCGCGACCCTCGATCTGGCCGGAGAACATCGGCGCGCGATGCAGGTTCGCCCGGATCAGGTCATGCGTCGCCAGCGTCGTGCGCGTGATCCCGCAGGAGATCTGCGGCGTCGTGATCGCCTCAGTCAGCGCCGAGAACGGCTCCGGCGGATCATCGCCCGCCTGCATCTCCAGCACCGCCCAGTCGATCGTGCGGCCATCCAGACGCGGTGGCGTGCCTGTCTTGAGTCGGCCCAGCGGAAAACCATGGCGCTCCAGCGTCGCAGACAGCCCCAGCGACGGCGCCTCGCCGACCCGGCCAGCCGGGATCTTCGCTTCGCCGATATGGATCAGGCCACGCAGAAAGGTTCCGGTGGTCAGCACGACCGTTCCGGTAGCGAATCGACGTCCATCCGCCAGCAGAACGGCTTTCACCCGCCCCGCGTCGATCTCGATGTCGAAGGCTTCGCCGGCGACGATATCGAGATTGGCCTGCTCGGCCAGCAAATCCTGCACAGCCTCTCGGTACAGCTTGCGGTCCGCCTGCGCCCTTGGCCCGCGCACGGCGGGGCCCTTGCGGCGATTGAGCATGCGGAACTGGATGCCGGCCCGGTCGGCGGCGCGCGCCATCAACCCGTCGAGCGCGTCGATCTCGCGGACGAGATGGCCCTTGCCGAGCCCGCCGATTGCGGGATTGCACGACATCACGCCAATGGTCTCGGGACGGTGTGTCAGCAAGGCCGTGCGCGCACCAAGCCTGGCGGACGCCGCCGCAGCCTCGACGCCGGCATGGCCGCCGCCGACGACGATCACGTCGTATCCTGCCTGATGATGTGACATGCGGTTTGGCTAGCGAAGCCCCGTGGCGGGGTCAACGATTTATGCGCGAAATCGGACGAACGCGTGATTTCGCGCCGTCCTTTCTCACTTTCCGATGCAAAATCCCGAGAATAATTGGTCGAGCACATCCTCGACGCCGATCCGGCCGACGAGACGTTCAAGCGCGACGACCGCGAGCCGGACGTCCTCGGCGATCAATTCGATCTGCCCGTGCGCGGCGGCCGATACGCGCTCCAGCGCAACGAGAGCGTCGGTGACGGCGACACGGTGCCGCTGCCGCGTCAACAAGGCCGGCTCCGCCTGGGAAAAGGCGCCAAGCCGCGCGACGATAGTCTCGAGCAGCCGGGCGAGCCCGTCCCCCGTCAATGCGGATACACCCATCTCATCAGGCAGCAGATCGCCCGGCAGATCGCATTTCGTCGCGATCGCGAGCACGGATTGGCCGGGATAGGATCGCTCCGGCTCCGAATCGATTGAGCGCAGGCCCAGCACGAGATCGGCGCGCGCCACCAGCCCGAGCGCCCGCCGGACGCCTTCGGCCTCGACGGGATCGCTACTCTCGCGCAATCCGGCGGTATCGATCAGAATCACCGGCAGGCCGGCAAGATCGAGCCGCACCTCGATCGCGTCGCGCGTCGTTCCAGCCACTGCAGAGACGATGGCGACCTCGCGCCGCGCCAGCGCATTGAGCAGGCTCGACTTGCCCGCATTGGGCGGACCAGCCAGCACGACCACGAAGCCTTCGCGGACGCGCTCGCCCGTCTCGAAGCTGCCCAGCGCCCGGCGAAGCTCATCGCCTATGCCCGCGACGATCGCCCCTGCCTGTTCGACGAGCGGGCCGGAGACATCGCCTTCGTCGGAAAAATCGATCTCGGCCGCCACCAGCGCCATGGCTTCGATGAGCGCCCGCCGCCAGCGCGCAGCCATTTCGCCGAGAGCGCCTTCCATCTGCCGAAGCGCCTGCTTGCGCTGCCATTCCGTTTCCGAATCGATCAGGTCGGCCAGACCTTCAACGGCAGCAAGGTCGAGCTTGCCGGCCTCGAAAGCGCGCCGCGTGAATTCGCCCGGCTCGGCAAACCTGACGCCCGGCATCGCCGTAAGAATGCCGAGCAGGCGGCTGAGCACGGCCCGCGAGCCGTGAACCTGAAGCTCCGCGACATCCTCGCCGGTGAAGCTCGCAGGCGCCGGAAAGAACAGGACGAGCCCGGTGTCGATGACATCGTCATCGTCGGCGCGGAGCCGCCGCAGCGCCGCCTGGCGCGGAGGCGGCACGCCCGCCGTCATCGTTTCGAGCACGAATCGAACGCGCGGGCCGGATATCCTGATGACCGCGACACCGGAACGTCCGCTGCCGGACGATAGCGCGACAATTGTCGGATTGCTCGACGTCACGGTCATCGCTGCCAATATCCTGGCCATACCAAGCCAGCACTACCGCGGTGGGAGGATCGATTCCGGTATGGCTGACGCAAGAACCCGGGAATTCCCGGTCATACCGAGGCGGACTTCCCACCATGGACCCCGACGGAGCCTAAAACACCAGCCGGGCTTTGCCCATAACGGATCCGAATCGATCGACGCGGAGCTCGCCTTGGCCAACCGAAAACCGACCTCAGGTGTTCATCGAGTCGAAGAAGTCCGAGTTCTGTTTGGTCTGGCGCAGCTTGTCCATCAGGAACTCGATCGCGTCCTGAGGGCCCATCGGGTTCAGGATGCGGCGCAGCACATAGGTCTTGGCCAGCACGTCCTTGGGCGTGATGAGCTCTTCCTTGCGGGTGCCCGATTTGAGGATGTCGATCGCCGGGAAGATGCGCTTGTCGGAAACCTTGCGGTCGAGAATGATTTCCGAATTGCCGGTACCCTTGAACTCCTCGAAGATCACCTCATCCATGCGCGAGCCGGTATCGATCAGCGCGGTCGCGACGATGGTGAGCGAGCCGCCCTCCTCGATATTTCGGGCGGCGCCGAAGAAGCGCTTGGGCCGCTGCAGGGCGTTGGCGTCGACACCGCCGGTCAGCACCTTGCCCGAGGATGGCACGACAGTGTTGTAGGCGCGGCCCAGACGCGTGATCGAATCGAGCAGGATCACCACGTCGCGGCCATGCTCGACCAGACGCTTGGCCTTCTCGATCACCATCTCCGCGACCTGGACGTGGCGTGTCGCCGGTTCGTCGAAGGTCGAGGACACGACCTCGCCCTTCACCGAGCGCTGCATGTCCGTGACCTCTTCGGGCCGCTCGTCGATGAGCAGCACGATCAGGTAGCATTCGGGGTGATTGGTGGTGATCGACTGCGCGATGTTCTGCAGCAGCACGGTCTTGCCGGTGCGCGGCGGCGCGACGATCAGGGCGCGCTGGCCCTTGCCGATCGGCGAGACGATGTCGATGACGCGAGCCGAGAAGTCCTTCTTGGTCGGATCGGTGACTTCGAGACGCAGGCGCTCGTCGGGATAGAGCGGCGTCAGGTTGTCGAAATTGATCTTGTGCTTGATCTTCTCGGGATCTTCGAAATTGATCGTGCTGACCTTGAGCAGCGCGAAATAGCGCTCGCCGTCCTTGGGTCCGCGAATCGGCCCCTCGACGGTATCGCCGGTGCGCAGACCGAACTTCCGGATCTGCGTCGGCGAGACGTAGATGTCGTCGGGGCCGGGCAGATAATTCGAATCGGGCGAGCGCAGGAAGCCGAAGCCGTCGGGCAGGACTTCGACGACGCCCTCTCCGAGGATCTCGGTATCCTTGGCGGCGAGCTGCTTGAGAATGGCGAACATCAGCTCCTGCTTGCGCAGCGTACTGGCGTTCTCGACTTCGAGACCCTCGGAAAAGGCGAGGAGTTCGGTCGGGGATTTGACCTTGAGGTCTTGGAGTTTGATTTCCCGCATGGGGCACCTGGATCGTAAAGGCCCCTGCTCGAGTGTGGCAGGGATCAGGACATGGTCGGAAGATACGTCAGGTCCAGGACGGACCCGCGTGACTGTCGCGTGGCGATGGGCGTCTGCAGCGGCAGTCGGCCCACGAATCAACGACGACAGGGAAGGACACCACAGAGGCGCCACGATCTGATAGCTGGAATCGCCGTGCTGCTCAAGCTGGAATCGCAAACCGCCTTCAGAAGGGTTTGACGACCACCAGAATGACGATCAGCGCCATCAGCACGGCAGGAACCTCATTGAGGATACGATAGAACCGCGGGCTCCGGTCGTTCCGGTCTTCAGCGAAGGCACGCACCCGGCCGGCGAGATAGCCGTGGATGCCTGACAGGATGAAGACCAGCAGCAGCTTGCCGTGCAGCCAGCCGCCCTTGAAGCCGAATGCGCTCCAGGCGAGGTAGAGCCCCAGCGCCCAGGTCACCAGCATCGCGGGCGTCATGATGCCCCGAAGCAGCCGCCGTTCCATGATTTTGAAGGTCCCGGACTGGGCTGAGCCGACCGGCGCCTCGGCGTGATAGACCATCAGCCGGGGCAGATAGAGCATCGCCGCCATCCAGGCGATGACCGCCATGACATGGAAGGCCTTGATCCACTCATACATGCGCTCTGGTCTTTCAGGTTCGGACGGCGGCGAGAAGCCGCTCGACATGGGCGATCGGCGTGTCCGGCAGGATGCCGTGGCCGAGGTTGAAGATGAAGGGCCGCGCACCAAACGCAGCCCTGATCGCCGCTACCTCGGCTTCGAGCTCCGGCCCGCCGGCGCGCAGCGTCAGCGGGTCGAGATGCCCCTGCACCGGCACCAGCGACTGGATTTCCAAGCGTGCAAAATCGCGGTCGATCTCGGTTTCGAGCCCGGCCGCATCGACGCCCGTCGCCTTGACATAGGCCGGAATCAGCCGGCCTGCGCCTCTGGGAAAACCGATAACCCGTGCATCGGGATGCCGGGCGCGTACATTGGCGACGATCGTCTTCGTCGGCGCGATGCACCAGCGTTCAAAGTCCTCAGGCCCCAGCGAACCCGCCCAACTGTCGAAGATCTGCACCACATCGACGCCCGCCTCGATCTGCTTGCACAGATAGTCGGACGACGCGCTGACGATCCGGTCGATCAGCTTCTGGAACAGCGCCGGGTCACGCGAGAACAGGGCCTTCGCCGGCCCCTGATCGGGCGTGCCCCGTCCAGCGACCATATAGGTCGCCACCGTCCAGGGAGCCCCGCAGAAGCCGATGAACGCCGTCTCGCGCGGCAGTGCCGCCTTGACCCTGGACACGGTCTCGTAGACCGGCCCCAGCACGGCAGGGTCGGTTTCCTCCAGCAGGTCCCGGAAACGGGCTTCGTCTGGAACCGGCTCCAGCCGTGGGCCTTCACCCTCGACGAACCAGAGCTTCTGGCCGAGCGCGTGCGGGATCACCAGGATGTCCGAGAACAGAATGGCGGCGTCGAAGCCGAAGCGCCTGATCGGCTGAAGTGTGACTTCGGCGGCAAGAGCGGGATTGTAACAGAGATCGAGGAAGCTGCCTGCTTTGGCTCGGAGCTCCCGGTACTCGGGGAGATAGCGCCCTGCCTGCCGCATCATCCAGATCGGAGGAACGGGAAGCGTTTCGCCGCCAAGCGCACGCAAGAATATCTGTTTTTMACGCGTCGCCATGCTTACTCCGGCCTCCTGTCGCTGAAATCCATCCCGATCTCTCTTAATATGATTATAGAGAGAATCTTCTTTTTTGACTCTTGGAGAGGGGCAAATAGCCCGGCGCAAACCCGTCCACAACCTGTCCACAGGGGCTGCGCCGGCGAACGCGCGCCAGACGCGGGTCAATCGGGATCGTTAAGGCTTTCTTAACCAATTCGAATCCGCGGTAGGCCGACGGACCCAAAAATGATTCACGTGAAACACTGCCCACCGTCTCGCCGCCCCTCGCCTGTTGATCGAATCCCGGGGTTATACAGAGCCCGGCGCCGGCCTTGCCAAGCCGCTTCGTTTGTCCACACCAACCCCCAGCTCCGGCAAAATCCCCAATCGGGCCCGCAGCGCTGATCCGCTCGATTTGCATTGCCTGCCCGGCGCGCTAGAGGTGGCCTGTCCGCCAACCCGGGAGCCGCCGTGGCCCGCAATTATTTCCACCTGCATCTTGTCTCCGACGCCACCGGCGAGACCCTGATCGCAGTCAGCCGCGCCGCCGCGGCCCAGTACGAGACCGTCTCCGCGATCGAGCATGTCTATCCGCTGGTGCGCTCGGAGGCGCAGCTTGCCCGCGTTCTCGCCGAGATCGAGGCCTCGCCCGGTGTCGTACTCTATACGCTGGTCGAGCCTGAATGGTCGGCGCGGCTGGAAAATTTCTGCCGCGAGCTCGGTTGCCCGTGTCTCTCGGTGCTGCAGCCCGTGCTTTCGCTGTTCCAGTCCTATCTCGGGCAGGCTTCGGCGCCGAAGCCTGGCGCCCAGCACGTCCTGAATGCCGAGTATTTCCGTCGCATCGATGCGATGAACTACACGCTCCTGCATGATGACGGACAACTCGGCGGCGACCTCGAAAGCGCCGATATCATCCTGGTCGGCATCAGCCGGACCTCGAAGACGCCGACCTCGATCTATCTCGCCAATCGCGGCATCAAGACCGCCAACGTTCCCCTCGTCCCGAATGTCGCGCTGCCGCCCGAGCTGGAGCGGCTGAAAAAGCCGCTGATCGTCGGCCTCGTCGCCAGCGCCGATCGCATCGTCCAGATCAGGCAGAACCGGTTGCTCTCGCTCAAGGCCGATGACGAGACGCCCTATGTCGATCCAGCCGCCGTCGCCGACGAGGTGGTGCAATCGCGGCGTCTCTGTGCCCGCAAGGGCTGGCCCGTCATCGACGTCACCCGCCGCTCGATCGAGGAGACGGCGGCCGCGATCCTCGATCTGCTGCGCGACCACCGCATGAAGTTCATCGCGACATGACCGGCGCGGCCACGCTGTGGCTGTCCGACGCGCCGTTGCTGCTGGCCTCGGGAAGCGCGACGAGGCGCGACATGCTGCTGGCGGTGGGCATTCCCGTCGAGGTGCTGAAGGCCGATATCGATGAACGCGCGGTCGAAAGCCCGCTCCAGCGGGACGGGGTGTCTTCAGACGCGATCGCTGCCGCGCTCGCTTGCGCCAAGGCGCTCGCCGTCTCCGCCACAAAGTCGGGTCGCGTCGTGCTGGGGGCCGATCAGACGCTCGCCTGCGATGGCCGGAGCTTTCACAAGCCGGAAGATGCCGCCGCCGCGCGGGACCAGATCGCGGCGCTGTCTGGCCGCAGTCACGTCCTGCATTCGGCCTTCGTGCTGGCTCGCGACGGCGTCGTGCTTGCGGAAGGCGTCCAGACGGCGCGCCTGACCATGCGCAGCCTGAGCGCCGGCTTCATCGCCGATTACGTGGCGCTTGCAGGTGACGCTGCACTGGCGAGCGTCGGCGGCTACCAGATCGAGGGTCTCGGCGCGCAGCTCTTCGAGGCGGTCGAGGGCGATCATTTCACCATCCTCGGCCTGCCGCTGCTTGCCGTTCTCGTGGCATTGCGCGATCAGGGCCTGCTTGCTGAGTAATCGACCAAGGCCTGCTCCATGTCTTCCCGCTGTTTCGTCATCGGTCACCCGATCGCCCATTCCCGCTCGCCGCTGATCCACGGGACCTGGCTGGCGCAGCACGGCCTTGCCGGCTCCTATGAGCGCATCGACGTCGCGCCCGCCGATCTGCCGGAATTCGTTGCGCGTATCCGGGCCGGGGAATTCACCGGGGGCAATGTCACGGTGCCGCTCAAGCAAGCTGCGTTGCCACTGCTCGACCATGTCAGCGACGTCGCCAGCGCCATGGGCGCGGTCAATACGCTCTGGGTCGAGGACGGCCGCCTGATCGGCGACAACACCGACGCCGCCGGCTTCATCAGCCATCTCGATACGACCGTTCCCGAGTGGCAGGCTCGCGTCGGCACGGCGCTGCTGCTGGGCTCCGGCGGCGCCGCGCGCGCCATCGCCTACGGCCTGAAGGCTCGCGGCGTCGCCCGGATCATCCTGGCCAATCGCAGCCTGGAGCGGGCGCACGAGCTGGCGCAGGCGCTCGGCGCGCCGCTGGAAGCGACGGAGTGGTCGCTCCGGCACGAACTGGTCGGCAGCGCCGATCTGATCGTCAACACGACCTCGCTGGGTATGAAGGGCCAGCCAGCGCTGGATCTCGATCTCGCTGCCTTGCGGCCCGGTACGATCGTCGACGACATCGTCTATCTGCCGCTGCGGACCGCCCTTCTGGACGAAGCGCAAAGGCGCGGCGGAGTCGTCGTCGACGGGCTCGGAATGCTGCTGCATCAGGCCGTGCCCGGTTTTGCGCGCTGGTTCGGGGTCGTACCGAGCGTCACGCCAGCGCTGCGGGCGCGGCTCGAAGCGGATATCGTAGGGGCCTGATTCGGGTTGGAGCGAGCGGGGAAAGCAAGGCTGGCATGACCTTCATCCTCGGATTGACCGGCTCGATCGGCATGGGCAAGTCGACCACCTCGGGTTTTTTTCGCGCTGCTGGCGTGCCCGTCCACGATGCCGACGCTGCCGTTCATGCGCTCTATCGCGGCCGCGCGGTCGCGGCGATCGAACAGGTTTTCCCCGGTGTCGTCGCCGATGGCGCGGTCGATCGCGCCAGGCTGTCAGCCGCCGTGCTTGGCAAGCCAGAAGCACTGAAGCGCCTCGAGGCCGTTATCCATCCGCTGGTGCGCCAGGACGAGCAGGCGTTCCTGCATCGGTGCCGGAAAGCCGGTCACGGTCTTGCGGTGCTCGATGTGCCGCTGCTGCTGGAGACTGGCGGACAGGAGCGCTGCGACGCCGTGCTCGTGGTCACGGCAGCAGCCGATGTGCAGCGCGACCGGGTGCTCGCCCGGCAGGAGATGACGGCGGAGAAATTTGCCGCGATCCTCGCCCGCCAGATGCCCGATGCGCAGAAGCGCAACCATGCCCATTTCCTTGTGGACACCGGCAGGGGGCTGCTGGCAGCGCAGCGCCAGGTCGGTTCTATCCTGAGCGTGCTCGCCGGCCGGCCCGGCCGGTTGCGCCCMGAGGGTGCCGACCATGCGTGAGATCGTCCTCGATACCGAAACCACCGGCGTCGAAGCCAATGCAGGCGACCGTGTCGTCGAGATCGGCTGCGTCGAGCTGGTCAATCATTGCCCGAGCGGGCGCAGCTTCCATTGCTACATCAATCCGCAGCGGCCGATGTCTGACGGGGCCTTCAGGGTCCACGGTCTGTCCGATGCGTTCCTTGCCGACAAGCCGGTCTTCGCCTCGGTGGCTGATGCGTTCGAGGAATTCATCGGCGATGCAAGGCTGGTGATCCACAACGCCGCCTTCGACATCGGCTTCCTCAACATGGAGTTGAAGCGCCTCGAACGCGGGCCGATCGAGCAGCACCGCGTCGTCGACACGCTTGCCATGGCGCGCCGAAAGCATCCCGGCGCGTCCAACAGCCTTGACGCGCTCTGCTCGCGCTATGGCATCGACAATGGCCGCCGCACCAAGCACGGAGCGCTCCTCGACGCCGAGATCCTGGCCGAGGTCTATATCGAGCTGATCGGCGGCAAGCAGACCTCGCTCGGCCTTGGCGCCGCCACCGTCGGTGGCGGGCCCGGCGGCCTTGCGGGTGCGGCCGTCGAGCGCCCCAGGCGACAGCGGCCGCTGGCGTCCCGCCTCGACGCCGGTACGGTCGCCGCCCATGAGAGCTTCGTGCGCTCGCTCGGCAAGACGCCGCTCTGGGCCGGCTATCTCGGCTTGAGCGACGAGGCCTGATCAGCTCTTCTTGCGCCGCGTCAGCATGTTCAGCCCCTCGATCGCGGCCGAGAACGCCATCGCGGCGTAGATGTAGCCCTTGGGCACATGCGCGCCGAAGCCTTCGCCGATCAGCGTACCGCCGATCATCAGCAGGAAGCCGAGCGCCAGCATCACGATCGTCGGGTTGCGTTCGATGAAATTCGCCAGCGGGTCGGCCGCCAGCAGCATCACCAGCACGGCGACGATCACGGCGATCACCATCACCGGGATATGGTCGGTCATGCCCACGGCGGTGATGATCGAATCGATCGAGAAGACCAGATCGAGGATCAGGATCTGGACGATGACGCCGCCGAAGGTGACGGCGGCCGCCTTGCCGCCGTCGAAGAAGTCGGGGCCATGGTCGACATCGACCTTGTGATGGATTTCCTTCGTCGCCTTCCAGACCAGGAACAGGCCGCCGGCGATCAGGATGATATCGCGCCAGGAGAACGCCTTGCCGAGGATCGAGAAGACCGGCGTGGTGAGCTGGACGATGATGGCGACCGTCGAGAGCAGGCCGAGCCGCAGGATGAGCGCGAGCCCGATGCCGATCTTTCGGCCGCGCGCGCGCTGCTCTTCGGGCAGCTTGTTGGTCAGGATCGAGATGAAGATCAGGTTGTCGATGCCGAGAACGACTTCCATGGCGATCAATGCCCCGAGTGCGGCCCACACGGTGGGGTCGGCGGCAAGCGTCATCAGATAGTCCATCCCGGCTCCTTCAAGCGGCGTGTTCGATGCCGTCGACTGTCTCGCGAGATGGAGGCTTGACGGGCGCGCCGCAAGGGCTGGCGCCTGTCCGACGCGAACGAAAAAGGGCCCTTGCGGGCCCTTTCGTCGGATTTCATTTGGACGGGTCGAGCTCAGGCGTTGGGCGCGCCCTGCTGGCCCTGAAGCTCGTTCATGCGCTGCTGATAGAGCTGCGCGAAGTCGATCGGCGGCACGTAGAAGGGCGGGAAGCCGCCATTCTGCACGGCTTCGGCGACGATCTGGCGTGCGAACGGGAACAGCAGCCGGGCGCAATCGATCACCAGCACGGGGTGGACGTGCTCCTGCGGGATGTTGATCAGCCGGAACACGCCGCCATAGCTCAGATCGAAGGCAAACAGCGTCTCGCCGTCGAGCTCGGCCTTGCCCTCGAGCTGGAGCACGGTCTCGTAGTCGCTGTCGCCGAGCACCTGGCTGGAGACGTTGACCTGCAGCGACATCTGCGGGCCTTGCTGGCCCTGCTGGCTGAGCGCGCGCGGCGCCTTCGGGTTCTCGAACGAGAAATCCTTGATGTACTGGATCAGGGCGCTCATGCTCGGCGCCGCTTCGGCGGCTTGCGCGCCGTTGCCGTTGGGGATTTCGTTGGCCATCGGTCCCATCATCATCTGCGGGCTGAACTGGGGAAGTCCCGGGCCGGTTGAGGACATCGGGAACTTTCGCACCGTCTTTCCGGTGCAATGCGGGCGTCGGCTATCATGGACGCCAGCGCGGCACAAGAAGCCGCCTTCACAAGTGCAGGGGTGGATGTTACGAGCCTAGATCACCATATAAGGCGCGGCGGCTGAAAACCTTGCGGGGACAAGCCGATGCACAATGGTCACTGGAGCTTCGGATCAGGTTTCGATGCAAAATTCCTTCGACATGACGACGATCGTCTTTCTGGCTCTTGCCGTTTTCGTCGCGTGGAAGCTGCGCTCGGTCCTCGGTCAGAAAACCGGCCAGGAACAGCCGCCGGCCGACCCCTTCGCGCGCCGTGAAGCCCCGCCGATGCGGCCCGACCAGGCGTCACCGGCCGGCGAGGCCAAGCGCGACAACGTCATCCGCCTGCCCGGCGCCGCCAATGACCCTGCGGTGAGCGCGGCTCCCGCCGCCGATCGCTGGAAGGATATCGCCCCGCCGGATTCTCCGATTATCGGCGGGATCGACGCGATCATCCGTCAGGAATCGTCCTTCGATCCTCGCGACTTCCTCGGCGGCGCGAAGGCGGCCTACGAGACCATCGTCACGGCGTTCGCGCGTGGCGACCTCAAGGTGCTGAAGGGCCTGCTCGCCAAGGAGGTCTATGACGGCTTCGAGCAGGCGATCACCGATCGCGAGAAGCGCGGCGAGAAGGCCGAGTCGTCTTTTGTCTCGATCGACAAGGCCGAGATCACCGCCGTGGACGTCAAGGGCAAGACAGGTCAGGTCACGATCGCCTTCGTCTCGCAGCTGATCAGCGTCGTGCGCGATGCGCAGGGCGTCGTCGTCGACGGCAGCGCCGAGGCGGTCTCCGAGGTCAACGACATCTGGACCTTCTCGCGCCAGCTCGGCAGCCGCGATCCGAACTGGCTGCTGGTCGCCACCGAATCCGCGGCGTGATCGGACGCGCCGGTGTCGTGCTGGCGTTCCATCTTGCTGCCTGTGTCGCGGCCATGAGCCCGAGCCTGGCTCAATCGCCGCCGCTGCCGCCGGGTGTGAGGGCTGACACCATCGCTCCAGAGGCTTTGCCGGGCTGGGCGGCCGACGACCACCTGATCGCTTTCGAGATCTTCGCGCGCGGCTGCCTGACCAACCCACCCTTGCGCGCATCCGTACCGACGCCCGATGCGCTTCTGCGTATCTGCGAGCGCGCGCGCACGCTGCAAAAGGCTGGGCAGCTTGGTCGGGACACGGCCCGGCGCTTCTTCGAGGACAGCTTCTCATTCTGGCGTATTCGCCCCGCCGCCAGCGACACCGGCTTCATGACCGCGTATTTCGAGCCGGAGTTCGAGGGTTCGCTGACGCAGTCGGACGCATTCCCGACGCCGCTCTACGACCGCCCCGCCGATCTGGTGACGCGCATGCCCGGTGACGACTGGCCGGGCATGGACGCGTCCCTTTCTGCCGCCAGGCGAACCGCGGGCGGCCTCGAGCCCTTCCCGGACCGCACCGCGATCGAGACCGGCGCGCTCGACGGGCAGAACCTCGAAATCCTTTGGATGCGCGATCCCGTCGATCGCTTCGTGCTGCAGGTTCAGGGCTCCGGCCGCATTCGCCTGCCCGACGGTTCGGTGACGCGGCTGGTCTATTCCGGCCGCAACGGCCACGCCTATACCTCGCTCGGCCGCGTCCTGAGCGAACGCGAGTCCATTCCGCCGCAGCAGATGACGATGGACCTACTGATTGCGCGCCTGAAGGCCGATGCCGGCTTCGCCCGCGACCTGATCCGCCTCAACCGCTCCTTCGTCTTCTTCGCCAGACGCGACGACCTGCCGGCGGACGCCGGGCCGATCGGTGGTGCGGGACTAACCCTGACGCCGCTGCGTAGCCTCGCCATCGACCGTACGGTCTGGCCCTATGGCATGCCCGCATGGATCGATGCGACCGTGCCGGATGGCGTCGGGGGCATGGAGCGGCTGGCACGGTTGATGATCGCGCAGGACACCGGCTCGGCCATTCTGGGGGCTGCGCGGGTCGATCTCTTCATCGGCTCGGGTGCAGCGGCCGGCCATCGCGCCGGGCTCGTGCGCCATCCCTTCGATTTCACCGTACTCTGGCCGCGCTGACCATGCGCGCGCGGCGGGGCAAGATCCTGACGCCGGCCGACATCGCGCTCTGGCGCGAGGTGGCGCGTTCGGTGACGCCCTTGCCGGGGCGTCCACCGGTCGAGCCTGAGCCGTCACCGGAGAAAATAGCTCCTGTGACTCCGGAGCCGGCGGGGATGGCGTTGGTCGTCATCGCCAAGGCGGCAGCCTACAAGCCCACCCCGCCTCCATTGGCGCCGCTGGAGCGCCGCCTGCGCACGCAGCTGAGACGCGGRCAGCAATCGGTCGAGGCCGTGATCGATCTGCACGGCATGCGCCAGGACGAGGCCCATCTCGCCTTGCGCGGATTCCTGCGCCGCGAGCAGGCGCGCGGCACCAAGCTTGCCCTCGTCGTCACCGGCAAGGGCGCGGCCGGCGACAGCCTGTTCGGTGATGAGCGCGGCGTATTGCGTAGGATGGTGCCGCACTGGCTGCGGCTGCCCGATCTGCGCCCGCTCGTCGTCGGCTTCGAGGAGGCCGAGCAGCGCCATGGCGGCTCGGGCGCGCTCTATATCCGCCTGCGCCGCACCCGCGAGGCCGGCCTGTGACGCCGTTCGGACATCGCGTCCGGGAGTTGCGGGCGCAGCGCGGCGTCACGCTGGCGGAGATGGCCGACGGACTCGGAGTCACCCCGGCCTATCTGTCGGCGCTGGAGCACGGCAAGCGCGGCCGCCCGACCTTCACCCTGATCCAGGGCGCCATTCACGTGCTGGGCGTGATCTGGGACGAAGCGGACGAACTCGTGCGCCTGGCCGATCTCTCGCATCCGCGCGTCACGGTCGACACGGCGGGCCTCGAGCCGGCCGCGACCCTGTTCGCCAACCGCCTCGCCCGCGATATCGCCACGCTGGAGCCGGACGAACTCGCCAGCCTCGCCACCGTGCTGGACGAGGCGGCCACGCGCCGGGCTACCGCAGCCAAGTCCGCTTGACCCCACGGTTTGCGGATGCGACACGCGCGCCGAGCCTCCTGTCAGAACAACATCCGGATCTTCGCCTCATGAGCAATGCGCGCACCGACGTCCTCGCCCTCGGCAACGCCATCGTCGATGTCATCGCCACGGCGGAGGAGGATTTTCTCCAGCGCTTTTCGCTCGCCAAGGGCTCGATGGCGCTGATCGACGAGGAGCGCGCCGAGGCGCTCTACGCCGCCATGGGTCCGGCCAAAATCATCTCCGGCGGTTCGGCCGCCAACACCATCGCCGGCCTCGCTTCCTTCGGGGGCAAAGGCGCCTTCATCGGCAAGGTCAAGGCCGACGAACTCGGCAAGCTCTATCGGCACGATCTGGCCTCGCTGGGCGTCGCCTTCGACACGGCTGCTGCGACCGATGGGCCGGCCACCGCGCGCTCCTTCATCATCGTCACCCCCGATGGCGAGCGCACGATGAACACCTATCTCGGTGCCTGCCAGGGGCTGACCGTGGCCGATGTCGACGCCAGGGCTGTCGAGAACGCCGACATCGTCTATCTCGAAGGCTATCTCTGGGATCCCCCGGCCGCCAAGGACGCTTTCCGCAAAGCTTCGGAGATCGCCCACAAGGCCGGCGGCAAGGTCGCGATCACGCTGTCGGACTCCTTCTGCGTCGACCGCTATCGCGACGAGTTCCTCGGCCTGGTCCGCAACCGCATGGTCGACATCGTCTTCGCCAACGAGCATGAGCTGAAGAGCCTGTATCAGGCCGCTGCCTTCGACGATGCGCTGGCGGCGCTGCGGGCCGAGAACATCCTTGCTGTGGTGACGCGTTCGGAAAAGGGCGCGCTGGCCGTGACGCCCGACGGCATCGTCGAGGAGCCGGTGTTTCCGATCGATCGTGTGGTCGACGCGACCGGCGCGGGCGACCTCTTCGCGGCGGGCTTCCTCTTCGGCCTGACCTCGAACCGCGAGGTTCGCGATTGCCTGCGGCTCGGCGCGCTCGCCGCGGCCGAGATCATCAGCCATGTCGGCGCGCGCCCGGATGTGAACCTGAAGGTGCTGGCGGGGAATAACGGGTTGCTGTGAGTTGTTCCTTCTCCCCTCGGGGGAGAAGGTGTCGAACGCAGTGAGACGGATGAGGGAAGGGTCGCGATAGCGGCCCTTTCTTGTTTTCAGTCGGCGCTGCCCTCATCCGTCATGGCTTCGCCATGCCACCTTCTGCCCCGAGGGGAGAAGGAAGTAATCCCCTCAATACAGCGTTGCCCTGACCCGCTCCGGCAGCCTTGTCGTAAGCGGCGCCGTCGAACGTCTCGACATTAGCGTCGCGCGCCGTGATGTCGCGCAGGATCGTGCCGGGGCTGGGCAGATCCGCCTTGGCGACATGCCGGCCGGCGTTCCAGAGGTCGGCCCTGACCACCGCGCGCGAGCACTGGAAGTATACGCTCTCGACATGAACCACGATGACGCAGGCCGGCGGCCTTCCGGCCACCGAAAACGTCGCGCACAACTCAGGATCGCAGGAAATCTCGGCTGTTCCATTGACGCGCAGCGTCTCGCCGTAACCCGGCACCAGGAAGAGCATTCCGATTCGCGCGTCGAACAGGATATTCTTCAACGAATCCAGACGGTTATTGCCTTTTCGGTCGGGAATGAGCAGCGTTTTCGCGTCCCGGACCGTGACGAAGCCCGGCTGATCCCCACGCGGTGAGCAATCCAGACCGTCGGGACCATTGGTCGCGAGCACGAAAAACGGCGACGCCGCAATCAGCGCCGCATAGTTCGCGTCGACATGATCGATCTCCTTGGCGAGCGAAGCCGGCGCGGCGGCGTTGGGGTAGAGCGCCGCGAGGTCGTCGAGCGAGGTGATGGCGTATCCGGTCACGGCGAAAACTCCGGTCGGTATAAGTCTAGACTATTCCTACGGAGCCGACAGCGCTACCCATATCTGTGACAAAGCCATGCGTTTGTCATTTCTGGCAGTTCCTCGCCTCTCCCGAACGCGCGTCAGTCCGGACAGACGGCGAAACCGCGCCGATCCGGAATCCATCATAAGGCGCGACCGCCGCTCTATGATGGATTCCCCGGTCCCCGCTTCGCTTCGCCAGGAATGACGGCAGGCGTCCGAGCGGAGCGACGCGTCACATCGTTGGCGGAAACGCTCAGAAAAAAACGCCCCGCATCCTGCGATGCGGGGCGTTTCAATGTTTCACGTGAAGCCGGGGCTCACATTCGCAAGCCTCACATTCGCCAGCCGCACATGCCGGCAGATTACTCGGCCGACTGGCGCTCGCGGGTCTTGTCGGCGTCGCGCTGGGCCTTGAGCTTCTCGGTCAGGTCCTCGCCGGTCGTCTGGTCGACGACCTTCATCGAGAGGCGGATCTTGCCGCGCTCGTCCTGGCCGAGGAACTTGACCTTGACCTTGTCGCCTTCCTTGACGACGTCCGAGACCTTCTGGACCCGGGCGGCGGCGAGTTCGGAGATGTGGACGAGACCATCCTTGGCGCCGAAGAAGTTCACGAAGGCGCCGAACTCCATGATCTTCACGATCGTGCCGTCATAGATCATGCCCGGCTCGGCTTCGGAGACGATCGACTTGATCCACTTGATCGCCGCTTCGATCGATTTGCCGTCGGCCGAGGCGATCTTGATGGTGCCGTCATCCTCGATGTTGACCTTGGCGCCGGTCTTCTCGACGATTTCGCGGATGACCTTGCCGCCGGAGCCGATGACTTCGCGGATCTTGTCGACCGGGATCTTCATCGTCTCGATGCGCGGGGCATATTCGCCGAGCTGGCCGCGCGAGACCGAGAGCGCCTTGTTCATCTCGACCAGAATATAGTCGCGACCGCCCTTGGCCTGGTCGAGGGCGACCTTCATGATCTCCTCGGTGATGCCGGCGATCTTGATGTCCATCTGCAGCGAGGTGATGCCTTCGGCGGTGCCCGCGACCTTGAAGTCCATGTCGCCGAGATGGTCCTCGTCACCCAGGATGTCGGAGAGCACGGCGAAGCGCTTTCCTTCCAGGATCAGGCCCATCGCGATACCCGCGACCGGCGCCTTCAGCGGCACGCCGGCATCCATCAGCGCCAGCGAGGTGCCGCAGACGGTGGCCATCGAGGAGGAGCCGTTCGACTCGGTGATCTCCGAGACGACGCGGATGGTATAGGGGAATTCCGACTTCGCCGGCAGCATCGGCCGGATCGCGCGCCAGGCGAGCTTGCCATGGCCGATTTCGCGACGGCCGGGCGAACCCATGCGGCCCGCTTCACCCACCGAATAGGGGGGGAAGTTGTAGTGCAGCAGGAAGGTCTCCTTGTAGGTGCCTTCCAGCGAGTCGATGTACTGCTCGTCGTCGCCGGTGCCCAGCGTGGTCACGACCAGCGCCTGCGTCTCGCCGCGGGTGAACAGCGCCGAGCCGTGGGTGCGCGGCAGGATGCCGGCTTCCGAGACGATCTTGCGGACCGTCTTGAGGTCGCGGCCGTCGATGCGGACGCCATCGTCGAGGATCATCCAGCGCACGACCTTGGCCTGCGCCTCCTTGAACTGGCCGCCGACCTGCTCCTTGGTGAAGGTCTTCTTGCCGTCAGGCGTGTCCGAGATCAGCACCGCGACCTTGGCCTTGGCGGCGTCCAGCGCCTTGTAGCGCTCGGCCTTGGTGCGGATCTGGTAGGCGGCGCGGATGTCCTTGTCGACCAGCTTGAGAACGGCCTCGAGCACGACGGAGTTGTCGGCCGGGGTGTAGTCGCGCGGCTCCTTGGCGGCCTTCTCGGCCAGGCGGATGATCGCGTCGATCACCGGCTGGAAGTGCTTGTGGCCGAACATCACGGCCCCGAGCATGATCTCCTCGGAGAGCTGCTTGGCTTCCGACTCGACCATCAGCACGGCGTCGGGGGTGCCGGCGACGACGAGATCGAGCTGCGATTCCTTGATCTCGTCGACCAGCGGATTGAGCTTGTAGGCGCCGTCGAAATAGCCGACGCGGGCAGCCCCGATCGGGCCCATGAAGGGCACGCCCGACAGGGTCAGGGCAGCCGAGGTCGCGACCATCGCGACGATGTCGGGATCATTCTCGAGGTCATGCTGCAGCACGGTGCAGACGACCTGCGTCTCGTTGCGGTAGCCCTCGACGAAGAGCGGGCGGATCGGCCGGTCGATCAGGCGCGAGACCAGCGTCTCCTTCTCGGTCGGGCGTCCCTCGCGCTTGAAATAGCCGCCGGGAATACGGCCGGCGGCGAAGGTCTTTTCCTGGTAGTTCACGGTCAGCGGGAAGAAATCGATCCCGGCCTTGGGCGACTTGGCGGAGACGACGGTCGCGAGCACGACGGTCTCGCCATAGGTGGCGAGCACGGCGGCGTCGGCCTGGCGGGCGATCTTACCGGTTTCGAGCACGAGCTTGCGCCCGCCCCAGATCAGTTCTTCGGTCTGTACATCGAACATGGATTTGTCTTTCGGATCGGATGCGACCCGTCCGGTGCCTCTGCGGCCCATAGGCAAGACGACGAAGAGCTCGGTGCGAAAGCCATGATCCGGAAAAGTGGAAATCGGTTTTCCGTCGGATCATGGCCCAGACAATGCTGCCCGAGCGCTTGGCAATCCTGCCATGGGCGTTGAAGGACGCCCGGCGGGTCATGCGGGGAGGCCGCCCCATGCGGGCCCCGCGCTGACATCGGAACGCGCCGCCCCATTGCGGCCAGTCCCGAATTTGGTTTTGACTTCAGGTCTTGCAAAACCGCCCGGAGCGAGGTCGCACCGGGCGTGAAACGGTCGTTTGGTCGATCAGCGACGGATGCCGAGCTTCTCGATCAGGGTCCTGTAGCGCTGCTCGCTCTTGCTCTTGAGATAGTCGAGCAGCGAACGGCGCTGGGAAACCATCTTGAGCAGGCCGCGACGCGAGTGGTTGTCCTTGACATGCGACTTGAAGTGGCCGGTCAGGTTGTTGATGCGCTCCGTCAGGATCGCGACCTGGACTTCCGGCGAGCCGGTGTCGTTGAGCTTGGTGGCGTGTTCTTTCATGAGCGCGGTTTTGCGCTCGGCAGTAATCGACATCGTGAAAATCCTTCGGTTGGATGTTGATCTGGCGGGCCGCAGCCGGGATGTCGTCCAGCAGGGTCCGAAGCCCGCAAGCCGCCTCATCGGGGAGGGGTTGCGCAGCCGGCATTTGCGCCGGTTGAGGCGGGATATACACGAAACCGTCGGAAACGCCAGCGCGCTTGGCGCGTCTCGATACAGGCCGGAGAGACGGCTCGCGGATCAGCCCACTCGCCGCCCGGTCACCGCCTCCTGCCGCGCCTGTCGGATCGCGATTTCGGCCAGCCGCGTCGCTTCCTTGCGCGAGGTCTTCCGGCCCATGCCGATCGGCGCCCCCCAGGCGAGCTCGACATCGATCGCGCCGGAATCGAGCATCGCCTTGAGATGGGGCGCGAGCTCCTCGTCGCCATACCAGGCCAGCATGGTGCGCTCGGTCCGCCCGCCCGCCATGCCGTGAAAGCCGGTATAGGTGATCGCCAGCGGATAGACCGGGATATCGGTGTCGTCACGCTTGCCCAGCGCTTCATGCGCAGCGCCCAGCAGCGAGGATTTTAGCGGCAGGATGCGCGTGCCGTCGCCGGTCGTGCCTTCGGCGAAGAGCACGATCGCTTCGCCCGCCATGAGCCGCTCACCCATCTGCGTCGCGACTTCGGCGGTGGCGGAGCGCCGCATCCGGTCGATGAAGACCGTGCGCTGCAGCTTTGCGAGCAGGCCGATCACCGGCCAGTCCGCCACCTCGCTCTTGGCGACGAAGGCGAGCGGGCGCTGCGCCCCGATCACGGCGATATCGAGCCAGGAGACATGATTGGAGACGATCAGCCCGCCCGCACCGGGCGGTGGCGGCTCGCCTATGACGGTGCAGCGCACGCCCATGCAGCGGCAGATGATGCGGTGGTACAGTCTCGGGATGAAGGCGCCGCGCCCGGGTCCGAGCCGCATCGCCAGAAGCTGCAGCGGCAGCAGGACGAGCGTGCACAGCGCCAGGGCGATCAGCCGAAGGATCGCGCCGGGACGAAGGCCGTTCATGCGCGCTTTGATCCGGTCATGGGCTCTTGCGGTGGTTACGCCGTGGCGGCTGGGCCGGTTTCATGAACGCGCCGTTTGCCGCTGTCACGCGAGATCGAGCCGCATCGTCACCGCCCCGCTGCGGCTGCCGTCTGCCTTGGGATAGTAGCCTTTGCGACGCCCGACCTCCTCGAAGCCGAAATGCCGGTAGAGCCGCTGCGCCGCGACATTGCCCTCCTCGACTTCGAGATAGACATGGCGCGTGCCGCCGCCCGCGAGCGTGCCGAGATGGGACTGCAGCAGCGCCCGACCGAGACCGTCGCCGCGCCGGCCGCTGGCCACCACGATGCTGAGGATTTCGGCCTCGTCGGCCGCCTTGCGCGAGATCACGAAACCGGCCGGGTGGGGGGCGTTGCCAGGAAATACGCCCTGGGTGACGTTTCCGGGATCGGCGATCAGCGCCGCGCATTCGCCGGGCTCCCAGCCACGCGCGAAGCCGCCCTGATGATGCAGCGCCGCGACATGGCGGGCATGGGTCACGTCGAGGCGGCCGGTGCGCGCCGGTGCTGATTCGGGTCTGAGCAGGCGGCGCAACCAGTTCATGGCGCTTGATGGCACATAGTCGCTTGCAGGCAAGCCGAAATCGGCGTGAAACCGGGGTTCAGTGCGAAAGCTGTTTCAGCGTCTGGGCAGCCTCGCCCGATCCTGCGGCGTCGTCTCCGGCGCCTTCAGGTAGAGCGGGCGCGGCGGCGCGGCCTCCGGGTCGGCGATCAGGCCCAGACGCGCCACCCACGCCACGTCCGGTGCGCGGCTCTCGTCGAGAACCAGCGCGTCGAGCCCGATCGCCCAGGCCTCGTTGGCGACGGCAAGCGCCGCCGACCCCACGATGCTGACCGGCCCGGCCCCGATGGCGCGCGCGGCGTCACGGTGGTTGACCTGCCGCACCGAGACCAGCGGCTTGCCCTGCGAACTCATCGCCTGGAACCAGACCTGGCCATGCCTTGCGTCGAGCGCGACCGCGATCACGCGTCCGGGCTCGCGGCCGACGAGAGGGGCGGCGCTTGCCGCCAGCGTTGTCACGCCGATCGCCGGAATCCCGGCCGCGAGCGCGATCGCGCGGGCAGCGCTGATCCCGACGCGAAGCCCGGTATAGCTGCCGGGCCCGACAGTCACCGCGACCCGGTCGAGCGACGAAAACCCGCCCTCGACCGCGTTCATCACCCGCTCGATCATCGGCATCAGCGCCTCGGCGTGGCCGCGATCCATGGCGGTCTGCTCGCCAGCCAGCGGCTGCGCCTCGCCTGCGTCGAGTACGCAGGCGGAACAGGCGCCAAGCGCGGTGTCGATCGCGAGGATACGCATCAGGGTCGGACCCGTTGTGTCGGAAGCAAAATGAAACGCGCCGTCATTCCGGACAAGCGGCGAGGCCGCGCCGATCCGGAATCCATCGCAAAGCGCCGTGCTCTACGATGGATTCCGGGTCTTCGCTTCGCCGCGCCCGGAATGACGGCGTGGATAGAGTGCGAGAAATGCCCAAAAAGGGGACCGTTCAGACCGCCTCGACCTCGCGCACATCCGGCAGGAAGTGGCGCAGCAGGTTCTGGATGCCGTGCTTCAGCGTCGCGGTCGAGGACGGGCAGCCCGAGCAGGAGCCCTTCATCGCGAGATAGACGGTGCCATCCTTGAAGCCGCGGAAGGTGATGTCGCCGCCATCGCCGGCAACCGCCGGGCGGATGCGGGTTTCGAGCAGATCCTTGATGGTCTCGACGGTCTGCGCGTCCTCGGGAGCGAAGAACTCACCCTCCTCGATGACATCGGCCTGCGAGCCGTCCGAGAGGACGGGCGCGCCGGACATGAAATGCTCCATGATCGCGCCGAGGATCGCGGGCTTGAGATGGGGCCATTCACCGTCCGACTTGGTTACGGTGATGAAATCATAGCCGAGGAAGACGCCGGAGACGCCGGAGACGCCGAACAGGCGCTGGGCCAGCGGCGAACGCTGCGCCTGCTCTGGCTCGCGCAGTTCGAGCGTGCCGTCCGGCATCACGGTGCGTCCGGGCAGGAATTTCAGGGTGGCTGGGTTGGGCGTGGCTTCGGTCTGGATAAACATGGCAAAATCCTCCGGCGCCGGCGGGTCAAGGCCGCCGTTCCTGCTCCCGATATAGGCGCGTCGCTGGAATGATTCCAGCGGGAAGAACTCGCCAGTGCGCCTCGTCCTGTCCGTCATGGCCGGGCTTGTCCCGACCATCCACGTCTTTGCCGGGCGAGACCTGTGGTCGAGGCGTGGATGCTCGCCGCAAGGGCGAGCATCACGGTGTGGCTCACGCCAGCGCGTCGATCTCCTCGTCTTCCAGATGCGCCGGCACGATCGCGACCGGGATGGGGAAGGTTCCCGCCGATTTGCCGAGCAGCGCGCTGACGAGCGGGCCTGGCCCGTCGCGGCTGGTGCCGGCGGCCAGCACAAGCAGGGAGATGTCCTCGTCGGCCTCGATCAGCTTGACGAGCTCGTCGGCCTTGACTCCGGTGCGCACGATCTTCTCGGGTTCGAGCCCGGCGAGCGCCCTGACCGAGGCCGCGGCCTCGTCGATCAGCTTCTCGGCTTCGGCTTCGGCTTCGGCCTGCATGACCTCGCCGACGCCGAGCCAGGTCTCGTGCTCGGGCGGCGTGATCACGCCGAGCAGCACGATCGACGCGCCGACGCGGGCGCAACGCCTCGCCGCGAAGCGAACCGCCTTGGCGCATTCGTCGCTGTCGTCGACCACCGCAAGGAATTTCGGGCGATGGCCCGTTTCATAGGACCGCCGTCGCTTGACCATGAGCTCTGCCTGTCGCCGCTTCCAGGAAGAAGCATGGTGACCTGCGCCGCAACGTCAGCGCAAGCCCACCCTGAAAAGCAAGCCCACCCGAAGCGGAGATCAGCCGCGCCGGACGAAACCGACGATGTCCTTGACGTCGTTCATGATCGGCGCCGCGATAGCCTGCGCGCGCCCGGCCCCATCGGCGAGAATCGCGTCGATATGGCTGACATCGGCGAGCAGCCGGCGCATTTCGCCGGCGATGGGCGCAAGCTTCGCCACGGCCAGATCGACCAGCGCCGCCTTGAAGCCGGAGAACTGGCCGCCGCCGAATTCGGACAGCACCGAGGCCTTCGTCGCGCCACTCAGCCCGGCATAGATGCCGACGAGGTTTTCCGCCTCGGGACGGCCCTCCAGCCCCTTCTCCTCGGAGGGCAGCGCCTCCGGGTCGGTCTTGGCCTTGCGCACCTTGGTGGCGATGGTCTCGGCGTCATCGGTCAGGTTGATGCGCGAATAATCGGAAGGGTCGGATTTCGACATCTTCTTGGTGCCGTCGCGCAGGCTCATCACACGCGGCGCCGGGCCCTGGATCATCGGCTCCGGCTGCGGGAAGAAGCCGAGATTACCAGTTCCAAGGCCCTTTTCCGCGATCTGGCCGGAAAAGTCGTTGTTGAACTTCTGCGCGATGTCGCGCGCCAGTTCGAGATGCTGCTTCTGGTCCTCTCCGACAGGCACATGCGTGCCTTTGTAGAGCAGGATGTCGGCCGCCATCAGCGCCGGATAGGCATAGAGCCCGATCGAGGCGTTCTCGCGGTCCTTGCCGGCCTTCTCCTTGAACTGGGTCATGCGGTTGAGCCAGCCGAGGCGGGCGACGCAGTTGAACACCCAGGCGAGTTCGGCGTGCTGATGCACCTGGCTCTGGTTGAAGATGATGCTGCGCTTCGTGTCGATGCCGGCTGCGACATAGGCCGCCGTGACCTCGCGGATCGCCCGCGTCAGGTCGGTCGGGTCCTGCCAGACGGTGATCGCGTGCATGTCGACGACGCAATAGATGCAGTCATGCGTCTCCTGCATCGCGACCCAGTTGGTCAGCGCGCCCAGATAATTGCCGAGATGCAGCGTCGAGGTCGGCTGCATGCCGGAGAAGACGCGCTGGTGAAAACCCGTCATCGGGGCGCTCCGTCGTCACGAACGAGAGGAAAAGGAGGCGCGTTCTGGCTCATGCCCGCGGCTTGCGCAAGGGCCGGGGCCCGAACGCGCCCAGAAGCCAGCCGGCCGCGCCATAGACGCCCGCTCCGCCCGCGCACAAGGCCGCCAACGCGCCGATGCGCCAGAGCGCCGGTTCCTGCGGTGCAAGGGCCGGGGCCATGACGCCCCGAGCCAGAAGCAGCGCGAGCAGCATCGTAGCGCTGGCGCAGACGACCGCGATGACCGGGCGCAGGGTGACGAAACGCGGCTTCCACAGCCCGTCGCGGATCAGGGCGGCGGCCAGCACTGTCGCCTGGACCATAAAGGCAAGGCTCGCCGCCAGGGCCGCCATCCCTGCCGCTGTACCAGTGCGTACCGCCGCCAGCCCCGCCAGAATGGCAACAGCGACCGCCAGAACGCCCGCCAGCAGCGGCAGGCGCGGCGTTCTGCGCGCGAAATAGACCTGTCCGAAAACCTTGGCCGCGACGGCGAAGGGCAGGCCCAGAGAAAAGCCTGCAAGCGCCGTCGCCGTGCGCTCGCGATCCTCCGCGCCGAAGCGGCCATGCTCGAACAGCACGGAGACGATCGGCTCGGCCAGCACGAACAGCGCGGCGGCAGCGGGAATGGCCAGCGCCAGACCCAGCGCCAAAGCCTGTCCGAGCCCGGCATCGGGATCGTCTGTCGCGGCCGCGCCGGCCATCTCCGACAGTACGACGGTGCCCATCGCGACGCCGACGAAGCCGAGGGGTAGCTGGAAGACGCGGTCGGCATAATACAGCGCCGAAACAGCGCCGGGCTCGAAAGAGGCGATCTGCGTCGCGACCAGCAGCACGAGCTGAGCGGCTGAGGCCGCCAGCAGCGTCGCGCCGCCGGTCGACAGGAGTCGGCCCATCTCCGGCGACCAGCGCAGGCTCGGGCGCGGAACGCCGATCCGGCGCAGCGCCAGCAGGATGAGCGCGAGATGGGCGAGGCCGGTCAGGCTGACCAGACCGGCAAGCCATCGCGCCGCCGGCGCGGGTTCGCTGCCACCGGCCAGCATGGCGAACAAGCAACCGACCAGGATCAGGTTCATCAGCGCGGGCGCGAGCGCCGCCAGCGCGAAATCCTTCTCGGCATTGAGCAACGCCGCCAGCATGGCGGCCAGCGTCGTCAGCAACAGGAAGGGCAGCATCAGCCTTGTGTACTGGGCCGCCAGCGCCAAGGTCTCCGGCTCGCCTGCAAAGCCACCGGCGAGCCCCAGCACGACCCACGGCGCGAACAATTCGCCGAGCCCGACAATCGCCAGCAGCAGCAGGCCAAGATGCGTCGCGGCTTCTCCGGCGAAGCGCTGCGCCACCTGGCCGCCCTGCTCGCTTTTGACCGCGAGATAGAGCGGCACGAACGGCGCATTCAGCCCGCCCTCTCCGAGCACGCGCCGGACCAGATTGGGCAGCCGCAGCGCGGCAAGGAAGGCATCCGCCACCGGCCCCGCCCCAAGCAGGCGCGCGATCAGCACGTCGCGCGCGAAGCCAAGCAGCCGCGACAGCATCGTCGCCGCCCCGACGATGGCGGAGTCGCGGGCGAGGCGGGAGGGTTGCGACACGTGCGGACTCACCGGCGCAGCTTTGGTCGGTCGCTCAACGGCCGAAATCCTCGCGGAAGCGTTCGATCTGGTGCATGCGTTCATGCAGGATCGTCACGATGCCGATATCCCCGTTCGCCAGCCTGCGCCAATAGACGAAATGCCGCTCATATCGGCAAACATAGCCATCGACGCCGAAAGCGGCGGGGACAGGACGCGATAAAACGGCGTGCGCCTCGATTCGACCGAATGTCTCGAACAAACCACCGACGTAGCGGTCGGCCTGCTCCACGCCCCATCGATCCCCCGTGGAGCGGTAGATCTCGTCGAGGCGATGGGACGCCGCCCTCTGGACGCGGATGGCAGCCATATCGGATCAGGTCTTGTTTCGAGCGATGACCTCGGCCGCCGTCAAAGGCAGATAATCGTCATCCGGCGCGGCAAAGGCATGAGCGAGTTCCGCCCTCAAGCGCTCGAATTTTTCCTGCTCGATGCGCTGCTTGTCGCGTCGAACAAGGTCGCGCAGATACTCGCTGACGTTCTCGTATTCGCCCTCTTCTCCGACACTCGCGGAAACGAAATCACGGAGCGGCCCGCTGAGCCTTACCGTCATCGTGGTCGTGCGGGCCATCGCTCATTCTCCGGATGCTGCGTCTTCAATATATGTAGAATTTGAAGACGAGCAATGAGGTCAGACGACCTATAGGATGAACCGGCTCAGATCGGCGTTCTTGGCGAGGTCGCCGATGCGCGCCTCGACATAGGCCGCGTCGATCGTCACCGCCTCGCCGGAGCGGTCGGGCGCGGTGAAGGATATGTCGTCGAGGATGCGTTCGATCACCGTCTGCAGGCGGCGCGCGCCGATGTTCTCGACAGTCGAGTTCACATCCACCGCGATGCGCGCGATGGCGTCGATCGCGTCTGGCGTGAAGGTGACCGCGACCTCCTCGGTGGCCATCAGCGCCACTGTCTGCTTGATCAGGCTGGCTTCGGTCTCGGTCAGGATGCGCTTGAAATCCTCGACGTCGAGCGGCTGCAATTCGACCCGGATCGGCAAACGGCCCTGAAGCTCCGGCAGCAGGTCGGACGGGCGCGAGACATGGAACGCGCCCGACGCGATGAACAGGATATGGTCGCTCTTCACCGCGCCATGCTTGGTCGCCACCGTGGTGCCCTCGATCAGCGGCAGCAGGTCGCGTTGCACGCCCTCGCGAGACACGTCCGCGCCGCCCTTGCCCTCGCGGGCGCAGATCTTGTCGATTTCGTCGAGGAAGACGATGCCGTTCTCCTCGACCTCGCGGATTGCGGCCTGCACGATCGCGTCCTGGTCGATCAGCTTGTCGCTCTCCTCGGTCAGCAGCGGGCCATAGGCATCCTTGACCAGCACGCGCCGCGGCTTGCCCTTCTGGCCAAAAGCCTTGCCGAACATGTCGCCGAGATTGATCGCGCCGATCGAAGCGCCGGGCATGCCGGGCACCTCGAACATCGGCGCTGATGAGCCGCCGCCCGAGGCGATCTCGACCTCGATCTCCTTCTCGTCGAGCTCGTTGGCGCGGAGTTTGCGCCGAAACGAGTCGCGCGTGCCGGGCGAAGCCGTCGCGCCGACCAGCGCGTCGAGCACGCGCTCCTCGGCGGCGACATGGGCTTTTGCCTGCACGTCCTTGCGCCGGCTTTCGCGCGTAAGCCCGATCGCGACCTCGACGAGATCGCGCACGATCGATTCGACGTCGCGGCCGACATAGCCGACCTCGGTGAATTTCGTCGCCTCGACCTTGAGGAAGGGAGCGTTCGCCAGCTTTGCCAGCCGCCGCGCGATCTCGGTCTTGCCGCAGCCGGTCGGCCCGATCATCAAAATGTTCTTCGGCGAGACCTCCTCGCGCAACGGCCCTTCGAGCTGCTGCCGTCGCCAGCGGTTGCGCAGCGCGATGGCGACGGCGCGCTTGGCGTCGTTCTGGCCGACGATGAAACGGTCGAGTTCGGAGACGATCTCGCGGGGGGAGAAGGAGGTCATTCGTTCAGTCACAGTTTCTGGAAGGTGATAGGTGTCGGGCGGCCGAGAGCAATGCTTTACGCCAGCTCGGGATCTAAGGGGGGAAGCCTGTCCCGCAAACTGCGGAATGGCAATCTAAGAACAAGCCAGCGACGAAGGGAGGGCCAATAGAGCGCTAAGCCGAGCATGCAGAAGGCCGTGATCAGCAGAACAAGCGGGATGCCGAAGCCGGGGATTCCGGATTTGAAAACCATATGGGCTAGAGACAGCCCGGAATAGAACAGGCCACCCGAGATCAGTATCCGTCGATCAACTGCAAGGGCACAAACGGCAAGCGCCACGAGCAGGACCAGCAGGCATGCCTGCGTTGCTAATGCAGGCACCGACGCCGCATTGCGGAACTCATCCAAAATCGGATGCAGAATTGTGAATCCGGCCAGGATGTAAAGCCAGAATGCGATCTCGCTTCGTGTTGTTTCCCGAAGCCGATCCGATAGATCGAAGCGGATCGCGAGGCCAAGGACCGCGATGCCACTGGCCCAAAAGAGCGGCTCCATCCACGCGACGAAAGCGCCTTTGAAGAAGAACAGGCAAAGGCAGAGCGTTCCCAGCATCAGATAGGCGGTGCCTAGAGCGACTGTCAGCGGCACGCGAAAGCGCCAGTAGTGCAGAGCGAGGAAAATCACGGTCGGCAGCATCACGCTCGCGACGTTCAGCGCCACATAGTTGTCGATTCCCGATGCAAGTACGACGCGCTGCTCGGTTAGCCGCGTTACACCTTCGTTGAGCGTTGCAAGGCTGATAAATTGGCTACCGACGAAAAAGCCCCCAAGCAGAGGGATGCTCGGCAAACCCAGTCTCAGAAGGCGTGTCGTAACTTCGGCCAGTATCCAGCTGACGCTGGCCAGTCCAATGCCCAGAACCATTGG
Organism: Allobosea sp. P2_A10; assembly: GCF_056405115.1. Classification (NCBI taxonomy): domain Bacteria; kingdom Pseudomonadati; phylum Pseudomonadota; class Alphaproteobacteria; order Hyphomicrobiales; family Alloboseaceae; genus Allobosea; species Allobosea sp. P2_A10. Next base: position 108,306 of record NZ_JBFUCS010000007.1, read on the forward strand.
GCCATCCTGCTGAAGCTGGAAAGCGAGACTGAGCAGAAGGAAGCCGAAAACGACCGTTATGGTCCACTCCCGAGCTTTCGGAAGCGAACGAAATTTATCATCTACGATCCGCTCGGCGCGCGCGACTGCGGCCACGGAGCGAATATCCTCGAACATCACGCCTCCAGCGTCTCGATGACGAGGCTGTGGTTGGTGTAGACGCAGATGTCGCCGGCGATCTTCATCGCCTTGCGCACGATCGCCTCCGGGTCGGCCTCGACATCGATCAGCGCGCGAGCGGCCGAAAGCGCGTAATTGCCGCCCGAGCCGATCGCCATGACCGAGCCGTGCTCGCTGGATTCCGGCTCCAGCACGTCGCCGGTACCCGAAATCAGCAGCGAAACCTCCTTGTCGGCGACGAGCAGCATCGCCTCGAGCCGGCGCAGATAGCGGTCGGTACGCCAGTCCTTGGCGAGTTCGACGCAGGCCCGCAGGAGTTGGGTCGGATATTGCTCGAGCTTGCTCTCCAGACGCTCGAACAGCGTAAAAGCGTCGGCGGTGGCGCCGGCGAAGCCCGCGATCACCGCGCCCTTGGCGAGCCGGCGAACCTTCCGGGCATTGCCCTTCATGATGGTCTGGCCGAGCGAGACCTGCCCGTCGCCGCCGATGACGACCTTGCCGCCCTTGCGCACCATCAGGATCGTGGTCGCGTGCATCACCGGGGCGTTGCTAGTCTCGGACATGTCGATTCGGGCTCGGGTCGAGGAATTAGCGGGAGCCGCCAACATGTTCAGGCTGAAGCCCGGTATCAAGAGCGATCCGGTCAAACGCTGGAATCTCTCCGAGCGCGTCTTCTTCGCCTGCGGCGCCTGCCACATCCTCGCTCATGCGTTTCTGGAGGCCTATCCCGATCGTGGTTTCCGCGCGGTCTGGATCAGGCCGGCTGCGGGTTTCACGGGAAACCATGTCTTCGTCACGAATGGCGAGACGGCCTTCGATTTTCACGGTTATCACTGCGAGCGGGCCCTGGTCGCGCATCACTGGGCCAAGGGCCGGCTCTGGTGGCCGGGCTGGGACGGCACGCTCGTGCCGCTGCCGCGGGACGTGCTGGTCTCGGAGGCGAAATCGAAGACCTATGACGGTCTCTGGCTGCGCGAGCCCGGCCAGTTCCTGCATGACGCGACGCCGCGCGCGCAGGCATTTCTGGCGCGGTTCGGGCCGCCTCCGGAAGGCTAGCCCCGGCACACTCCGTCATGGTCGGGCTTGTCCCGACCATCCACGCCTTCCTGCGTCGAGCGCTACGCGCAAGACGTGGATGCTCGCCACAAGGGCGAGCATGACGCAGTGGCCAAGCGATCGCATTGGCCTTCCCGCCAACCTCCTGCTAAAGCCACGCCAAATCCGCTCTGGCACAGAGGCCGTCATGCGTTCTGGCGAAGTGAAGCGCCGCACCAACGAGACCGATATTTCGGTGAAGCTCGGGCTCGACGGCACGGGCAAGGCCGAGATTTCGACCGGCGTCGGCTTCTTCGACCATATGCTCGATCTGTTCGCCCGCCATTCGCTGATCGACGCCATCGTCAAGGTCAAGGGCGACACCCATATCGACGACCACCATTCGGTCGAGGATGCCGGCATCGCGCTCGGCGAGGCGTTGAAGCAGGCGCTCGGCGACAAGAAGGGCATCCGCCGCTATGCCGACGTGCATCTTCCGATGGACGAGACGCTGACGCGCGTCGCGGTCGATGTCTCCGGCCGGCCCTTTCTCGTCTTCCGCACCCGTTTCGAGGCGCAGAAGATCGGAACCTTCGACACCGAATTGGTGCGCGAGTTCTTCCAGGCCTTCGCGATGAACGCCGGCATCACCCTGCATGTCGAGACGCTCTATGGCGACAATGCCCACCACATCGCCGAAAGCTGTTTCAAGGGGTTGGCGCGGGCGCTTCGTATCGCGCTCGAAGTCGATCCGCGCGAGGGCGGCCGCGTGCCCTCGACCAAGGGCGCGCTCTGAGGGGCCAAAAGCATGGCATTCTACACCGTGATGATCCCGCCGCCGGGCTCCGGCGGGCCGCGCGAGGAGATCGAGCAGGCGCGCCTGCTGCCGGAGAGCTTCGCCTGGCCGGCCTTCGTCTTCGGCCCGCTCTGGCTCCTGGGCAAACGGCTCTGGCTGGCGAGCCTGATCCTCGGATTGATCTGGGGCGGGCTGTTCTATGCGCAAAACCGCTTCGGGCTTGGCGGCGGGGCGCTGCTGCTGGCCCATTGGGCGCTCGGCATCTTCCTCGGGCTTGAAGGCCAGAACCTGATCGTCCGCAAGCTGGCGCGGCAGGGCTGGCGTCTGGCCGATGTGGTCGAGGCGCGCGATCTGCCCGAGGCCGAGCGACGCTATTTCGAGCGCGCGCTGGCGGGCGACGTCCCGCCGTCGCGCCTTGCCCCCTTGCCGGCCGGCCGGCCCCTGCCGGCGGGTTCGGTGCCGGTGATCGGGCTCTTTCCCGAGGCGCAGGGGCGATGAGCCAGAGCGTCGCCATCATCGATTACGGCTCGGGCAACCTCCACTCGGCTGCGAAGGCCTTCGAGCGTGCCGCCGCCGAATCCGGGCTCAGTTCGACGATCCGCGTCACCAGCGACACGGCGGAGGTCCGCGCCGCCGACCGCATCGTACTGCCCGGCGTCGGCGCCTTCGCCGATTGCCGGCGCGGGCTCGATGCGGTGCCCGGCATGGTCGAGGCGCTGGAAGAGGTCGTGCGCGAGAAACAGCGGCCCTTCCTCGGCATCTGCGTCGGCATGCAGCTTCTGGCCTCGCGCGGGCTGGAATATACGGTGACGCAGGGGCTCGGCTGGATTCCCGGCGACGTCGCGCTGATCGTACCCGAGGGCGAAAACCTCAAGATTCCGCATATGGGCTGGAACGTCCTGCACAAGCAGGACGAGCACGCTCTGCTCGACGGCATCGAGACCGGTCCCGACGGATTGCACGCCTATTTCGTCCATTCCTATGCGCTCGTGCCGGAGCAGGCGCAGGATACTTTGGCGCTGACCGACCATGGCGGGCCGGTCACGGCGATGGTGGCGCGCGGCAACATCGCCGGCACGCAGTTCCACCCCGAAAAGAGCCAGAAGCTCGGCCTCCGGCTGATCGCCAATTTTCTGGGCTGGACACCGTGATCCTCTTCCCCGCCATCGATCTCAAGAACGGCCAGTGCGTGCGCCTGAAGCAGGGCGACATGGGTCGGGCGACCGTGTTCAACGACGATCCCGCCGCGCAAGCGGCCGCCTTCGAGGCTCAGGGCTTCCACTGGCTGCATGTCGTCGATCTCGACGGCGCCTTTGCCGGCAAGCCGATGAATGCGTCAGCCGTCGAGTCGATTCTGGCCGGCGTCGCCTTTCCGGTGCAGCTCGGCGGCGGCATCCGCGACATGGCCACCGTCGAGGGCTGGATCTCCAAGGGGGTCAGGCGCGTCATCATTGGCACGGCCGCCGTGCGCGATCCCGGCTTCGTGCGTGAGGCGGCCAAGGCGTTTCCGGGTCAGGTCGCGGTCGGCATCGACGCGCGCGACGGCTATGTGGCGGTCGAGGGCTGGGCCGAAACCTCGGCGCTGGCAGCGGACGAACTTGGCCGCCGGTTCGAGGATGCCGGCGTCGCGGCGATCGTCTACACCGATATCGCGCGCGACGGCATGCTGCAGGGCGTCAACTGGGACGGCACGATCGCGCTGGCCAATGCGCTGACGATTCCCGTCATCGCCTCGGGCGGCCTGGCCTCGATGGCCGATATCGAGCGGCTCTGCGCGCCCGATGCCGCGATCCTGGAGGGCGCGATCACCGGGCGCGCGCTGTATGACGGGCGGATCGACGCAGGCGAGGCACTGGCAAGACTCAGCGAGCGGACTCGAATTGGCGGGTGAGTCAAGATATTTCTTGATTATTTGGGCTTGGGGTGCTATTTCTTGCTTAAATGGACTGGGGGTTGTTCTCGGTCGGCGCTAGGCCTCGGTTTCGACCGGGGCCTTTCGCTTATGGGAACAGCTTCAGGCCGTACCCGCGAATCTCTCCTGCCGGACTTCTTCTGAATTTTGTCTGGATGATTTCATAAGCCCGGTTCGGCTGATCAGGACGTAATGTCTTGATCCCGATCGGGCGGGCAAAGAGATCCGCTATCTGGAGTCCTGAGGAATTCGCCTTTTTGTCGACCATACGAATATCGAGTTCCACCATTGCGGCACCTCTGAAATTAGCTCCATCCTTGATGCGCCTGAACTCAAGTTCAAGCTTCGCATCTTCCTTGTCGCCCCTCTTTTCGAACATCACCGTCGTCAGGCGACCGATTTGGCCTAGCTCGGCCAAGAAGCGATGTGTGCGCTCCATGCAGAACTGCATCGCGATATGATAAGGATTGTCCGGCTCGGCGTAACGCCGGGCGAGGCGAGGCTTATCGATAACAGAAGCAATAACGGTGGTCGGGCATGCTTCGAGAATCTCGGTAAGCTCGCCCATAAAAAGTGCTCGTCGCGCCTCGTTCTGCAGGAATTTGAACGGAGGGCGTTGCTTGCGGATTTCGTGTTCGTGCAAGACGATATTGTCGTGGCCAAACCAACGGAACTTGAAATCCTGGATTTGGGGCACAACGATCTGGATGTAGTCTGCCTTCCTGAAAATGCAGAACGCGAGAACAAAAACCGGATAGCTTTGCGCGACGGACGTTAGATCGTGGTCGCCGCTCTCGTCGACATAGATGACATAATCCGAGAAAGCTGGCATGGGCGCGGGGCTGTTAGCGGTGAGCGAGCATGTTAAAGATACGCATCATACCCTGCCTCGACGTCAAGGACGGCCGCGTCGTCAAGGGCGTGAAATTCCTCGATCTCGTCGATGCCGGTGATCCCGTGGAGGCCGCCAAGGCCTATGACGCGGCCGGCGCCGACGAGCTCTGCTTCCTCGACATCACCGCCAGCCACGAGGATCGCGGCATCTTGTTCGACGTGGTCACGCGCACGGCCGAGGCCTGCTTCATGCCGCTCACCGTCGGCGGCGGCGTGCGCAAGGTCGAGGACATCCGGGGCCTGCTGCTGGCGGGCGCCGACAAGGTTTCGATCAATACGGCGGCCGTGACCAACCGGCAGTTCGTCAGGGAGGCCGCGGAAAAGTTCGGAGCCCAGTGCATCACCGTCGCCATCGACGCCAAGCAGGTCTCGCCCGGCCGCTGGGAAATCTTCACGCATGGCGGGCGTAACGCCACCGGGCTCGAAGCTGTCGCCTTCGCCCGCGAGGTCGTCTCGCTCGGCGCCGGCGAGCTTCTGTTGACCTCGATGGACCGCGACGGCACCAAGGTTGGCTACGATCTCGGCCTGACCTGCGCGATCGCGGATGCTGTCTCGGTGCCGGTCATCGCCTCGGGCGGCGTCGGCGGCCTCGACGATCTCGTCAATGGCGTGCGCGAGGGCCATGCCTCGGCGGTGCTGGCGGCCTCGATCTTCCATTTCGGCACCTACACGATCGGACAGGCCAAGGCGCATATGGCGGCGGCGGGCCTCGCCATGCGGCTGGATTGAGCGATGACGGATTTCACCCTCGCCGATCTCGAAGCCCGCATCGCCGAGCGCGCCAAGGCCTCGCCCGAGGAATCCTGGACGGCCAAGCTCCTCGCCGCCGGTCCCGAGCGTGCTGCTAAAAAGCTCGGCGAGGAGGCGGTCGAGGCCGTCATCGCCGCGGTTAAGGGGGATCGTGACGAGCTGATCGCCGAGAGCGCCGATCTGCTATATCATCTGTTAGTCGTGCTTTTGTCGCGCGATGTTGCATTGCGAGACGTCTTGAGCCAGCTTGAGGCCCGCACGGCGCGCTCCGGCCTCGCCGAGAAGGCCGCGCGACCCCGTTGAGAAGTCGAGGCTAGTCCTGCGTTGAACCTCGAAGCCTGGAATGCGGGTCGCCTCATGGACCAGCGTCTGATCCCCGCCCCGGCCGACCCCGATCTCGGCTCGCCCTACCGCACATTCTCGCGCGACGAGTGGGCGCATCTGCGCGCCGACACGCCGCTGACGCTCTCGGTCGACGATCTCACCAAGCTGCAGTCGATCAACGACCCGATCTCGCTCGACGAGATCGTGGCGATCTATCTGCCCCTGTCGCGCCTGCTCTCGCTTTATGTTGCGGCCACGCAAGGGCTGTTCAAGGCGACGCAGCGTTTTCTATTGGCGGAGGCGCAGGTCAAGGTTCCCTATATCATCGGCGTCGCCGGTTCGGTCGCGGTCGGCAAGTCGACCACGGCGCGCGTACTCAAGGCCTTGCTTTCGCGCTGGCCCAACACGCCGAAAGTCGAGCTCGTCACCACTGACGGCTTTCTCCTGCCCAATGCCGAGCTCGAGCGGCGCGGACTGATGCAGCGCAAGGGCTTTCCCGAAAGCTATGACGGCTCGGCGCTCCTGCGCTTTCTCTCAGACGTCAAGGCGGGCAAGCCCTCGGTCTCGGCGCCGGTCTATTCGCATCTGGTCTATGACGTGGTGCCCGGCGGCGAGGTCACGGTCGAGCGGCCCGATATCCTGATCCTAGAAGGGCTGAACGTGCTGCAGCCCAGCCGCATGCCCAGGGACGGCACGGTGATCCCCTTCGTCTCCGACTATTTCGACTTCTCGGTCTATCTCGACGCCGACGAGAACGATCTGCATCGCTGGTACGTCAACCGCTTCATGACGTTGCGTCAGACCGCCTTCCGCGATCCGCGTTCGTTCTTCCGCAAATACGCCGAGATCGCCGAGGACGAGGCTTTGTCCATCGCCGAAAACCTCTGGTCCGGCATCAACCTGCCCAATCTGCAGGAGAACATCCTGCCGACCCGCCAGCGCGCCAGCCTGATCCTGACCAAGGGCGCCAGCCACCGCATCCAGCAGGTCGCGCTGCGGCGGCTTTAGGCGATGGCGTGATGTCGTCCGAACACCAGTTTCCCCCTTTCGGCATTCTGCCGTGATCGAAGCCCTCGCTTCGCTCGCCGGCATGGCGGGCGCGGCCTTCGTCGCGGCGACGCTTCTGCCGGCGCAGTCAGAGGCCGTCTTCGTCGCGCTGCTCGCCGCCCGGACCGTCGATCCACTGGCGCTTTTCCTGGTCGCCAGCGTCGCCAATACGGCGGGCTCGGTGCTCAACTGGTGGCTCGGCCGGCTGATCGCCCGCCATGGCGTCGAGCGCCTCCCGGTCCGGCTGCGGCCCGATCCGGTTCGGCTCGCGAAGGCGCAGGGCTGGTTCGAGCGCTATGGCTGGCCCTCGCTACTGTTCGCCTGGCTGCCGATCGGCGGCGATCCCCTGACATTCGTGGCCGGCACGCTCGACTATCCGCTCGGCCGCTTCGTCGTGCTGGTTTTCATCGGCAAAGCGGGGCGTTACGCCGCGCTCTGGGCGGGCTGGGCGGCTTTCATCTGAGACATCGGCCAGATGGCATAGGCCATATGCGCAAGCCTTCTCCGCGGAGGTGGTAACGCTTTCGACATCAGCGCGACGGACGGTCGGCCGGTGAACGAGGTTTGCGCAAAGCTTGTGCGCGGGTTACGAGCAGGCGCCCTTTTTCTGGAGATTACAGTTATGAGCATCAAGCGCATCGCAGTCGGCCCGCGCATGTCCAAGGCGGTCGTCCATGGCGACACGGTCTATCTCGCCGGTCAGGTCTGCGACAAGGCCGCCGGCAAGAGCGTCGCCGAACAGACCGCAGAGATCCTCGGCATCATCGACGGCCTGCTCGCCGAGGCCGGCACCGACAAGACCAAGCTCCTGATGGTCAATATCTGGCTGTCGGACATGTCGACCTTCGCCGAGATGAACGGCGTCTGGGACAAGTGGGTCGTCGCCGGCGCCACGCCGGGCCGCGCCACGGTCGAGGCCAAGCTCGCCGCGCCGCAGTTCACTGTCGAAATCGCGGTCATCGCCGCGAAATGATCTGAATGGCGATCGGGCCCGGAGGCGATGTCTTGACCAAGCCGGATGATCTCGCTGCGATGCTGGCGCGCGTCGCGCGCCGGCACGGCGTGCCTCCGGCGGCCTTGATCGCCATGGTCGCCGTCTTCCTGAAGACGCCATCGACATTGTCGCCGGCCGCGCTGGAGCGCCTGCTCTCGCGCAAGGCCGGCGATTTTCTCAAGCTGCGCCGCAGCCTCGCCCAGCCGGTTGCCGACAGCGCGCTGGCGCGCTGGCGCGCTGCTGCGGCGCAAGCGCTCGAAGCCGGCCAGTTCGCCGAACTCGACAAGGCGCTCGCTCAAAGCGAATTGCAGATTCTCGGCGGCCTTTCCGATCTCGGAGCGATGCCCGACGACCGCCGCCGGGTCGCCGGCGATGCGCGCGCCGACCGCGCCGCCGCCAGCCTGCTCGAATTGTCGCCCGAGGCCTGCCGCGAGGCTGCCAAGCGTCTTGGCGAGGCTGCGGCGATCGTCGGATTGGCCGATGCCGAGCACAGCCACCAGCTGGCGCTGCGCCAGGCCGATGTCCTGATGCGACTCGGCGAGGATTTTGCCGATCGGTCCGGCTTCGACGCCGCAATCGCGCATCTGCGCGCGCTGATCGGCGGCCTCGACAATTTCGACGACACGGTGCGCTGGGCTGCAGCGCAGGAGCGGCTCGGACTGGCGGTTGCCGGGCTTGGCGGCCTGACGTCCCAGCCCAAGCTGCTGCACCAGGCCGCCGCCTGCTACCGCACGGCGCTGGAAGACCTGCGCAAGCCGCAGGCTGCGCCGCTGTGGGTTCGGCTGCAGCGTCATCTCGGCGCAATGGTGCTCCAGATCGGTGAAGCCAGCGGCGATATCGGCCTGATCGAGGAGGCCGTGGACGCTTTTCGCGCGGTGCTCGCGGCAACCGACCGCGCGGGCGACCCGCAGGGCTGGGCGCGGGTGCAATACGATATCGGCCGGGCCAACGCCGCACTTGGCCAGCGCAGCGGCGGCATGGCCAGCCTGGAGGCTGCCTTCAACGGATTTCAGTTTGCGCTGGATGTCTGGTCGCGCGAGGCCGGGCCCGAGCTCTGGTCGGATGTGCAGGACCGGATGGGCCAGGTGCTGCGCGCCATGGGCGAGCGCTACAGCGAGCCCGTGGTGCTTGAGGAGGCGGTCGCCGCTTTCGGCCGGGCGCTGGAGGAACGCGGCCGCGAGGCCGTTCCGCTGCTCTGGGCCACGAGTTCCGCCAATCAGGCGCTGGCGACGATGGAGCTCGCCCGGCGCCGCAAGGATTTAGCGGTCGCCCAGCAGGCGCTGGCGCAGATCATGGCGGCGGTCGAGGCGATGCGGGCTGCAGGCTACGCAGCCAACGCAGCCGAGCTGCAAAAGAAGCTGATCCAGGCAGCCGCGCTGGCGGAGAGCCTGCGCAAGGGCTGAGTCGCGCGTTTCAGGCTGCGCGCGCTCGGCTGGCGAGGCGTTCAAGCGCCGTATCCAGCGTTGCATCGTGCTTTGCAAAGCAGAAACGCACGACTGTTTTGACCGCCCCTTCCGCATAGAAGGCGCTGACCGGGATCGCCGCGACGCCGTTCTCGGTCACGAGCCGCTGGCAGAAGGCGACGTCGTCCTGCTCGCCGAGCGGGGCGATGTCGACGTTCAGGAAATAGGTGCCGACGCTGGGCAAAACCGAGAAGCCGAGCCCCGTCAGGCCATCGGCGAAACGGTCGCGCGAGCGCTGGAAATCGGCGCGCATCCCTTCGAAATAGCCGTCGTCCTTGCCCAGCCCGTAGGCGACCGCCGTCTGCAGGTTCGGCGGGGTGGTGAAGGTGATGTATTGATGCGCCTTGGCCAGAACGCGCATCAGCTTCGGTGCGGCCATGACCAGCCCGACCTTCCAGCCGGTCAGCGAGAAGATCTTGCCGGCCGACGAGATCTTCACGGTGCGCTCGCGCATGCCGGGGCGAGACAGCATCGGCTTGTGCCGTCGGCCGTCGAAGACGACATGCTCCCAGACCTCGTCGCAGATCGCGATAGCATCGTGCCGGATGCAGAAATCCGCCAGCAGGTCGAGATCGGCGTCGCTGAAGATCGTCGCCGTCGGGTTCAGCGGATTGTTGAACAGCACGACCCGGGTCTTCGGCGAGAAGGCCCGCGCCAGGGCGTCCTCGCTCAGCCCGAAATGCGGCGGCGTCAGCGTCACGAATTTTGGGATGCCGCCCGCGCGGCGCACGAGCGGGACATAGGCGTCGTACATCGGCTCGAACAGCACGACCTCGTCGCCCGGCGTGATCAGCGCCATCAGCGCGCCCGCGATCGCCTCGGTTGCGCCCGAGGTCACCATGATCTCGCTGTCGGGGTCGAGATCGAGGCCCTGCCAGTGCCTGAAATGCGTGGCCGTCGCCTGGCGCAGCTCGGGCAGCCCCATCATCGGCGGATACTGGTTCCAGCCCGACATCACCGCGTCGGCGGCCTTGCGCCTGACATCCTCGGGGCCGGGATCGTCGGGAAAGCCCTGGCCGAGATTGACGGCTCCGGTTTCGCGCGCAAGACGCGACATCACCTCGAACACACTGGTCTGTAGGGCGGAGAAGATCGGGTTCATCGGCAAGGCACGTCGTTGCTGGCGGACAGGGCAGCCGCTCTACCATGCCAGCCGGCGATGCGCATCCGTGCCGGCGGCGAATCGTCGGCGCAAAATATCAAGTGATGAATGTTGACATTCATCAGAGCTCAGTGCTTATTTGTCCACGCCGGTTCACGACAGGCGCTTGCGACGGCTTCGCCCCTTTGACGTTGCAGGATACTGACGTGAACCGGTGACCCTCGCGTCCTCGTCTGGCCGCGTCCCCGGGTTGCCGCGACCGGGCCCAGCGCCTAATCAGCGCGCATGGCCACTGCCCCCACCCCTGCCGTGATGATCCTTGGAACCGGCTCGAATGTCGGCAAATCCCTGATCGTCGCCGGGTTGTGCCGGCTTTTAGTCGATCGCGGGCTGAAGGTCGCGCCGTTCAAACCCCAGAACATGTCCAACAACGCGGCCGCGACCGCGTTCGGCGAAATCGGCCGGGCGCAGGCGTTGCAGGCGCGCGCCGCGCGGATCGCGCCCCATGTCGACATGAACCCGGTGCTTCTGAAGCCCGAAAGCGAGACCGGCAGCCAGGTCGTGCTGCAGGGCCGCGTCGCCGGCCATCTCTCCTCAGGCGACTATGCCCGCCGTGGCGATTTCCTGCCCAAGGTCCTGGAGAGCTTCGCACGTCTCGGCGCGGAGGCCGATCTCGTCATCGTCGAGGGAGCTGGTTCGCCGGCCGAGACCAATCTGCGTGCGCGCGACATCGCCAATCTCGGCTTTGCGCGGGCCGCCGGCGTCCCGGCGATCCTGATCGGCGACATCGATCGCGGCGGCGTCATCGCCAGCCTCGTCGGCAGCCATGCGGTGCTCGACGAGGCCGACCGGGCGATGATCAAAGCCTTCGCGATCAACCGTTTCCGCGGCGACACGCGCCTCTTCGCCGATGGCGTCGAGACGATCCGTGCGGCGACAGGCTGGCCGTGCCTCGGCATCGTGCCATGGTTCGCGGAGGCGGCGCGGCTGCCGGCCGAGGACGGGCTCGATCTGCGCTCCACTGAGCGGCGCCCCGATGCGGCGCTCAGGGTCGTCGTCCCCGTCCTGCCCGGCATTTCCAATTTCGACGACCTCGACCCGCTGAAGCTCGAACCGGGCGTCGATCTGGCCTTGATCCCGCGCGGGCAGGCTTTGCCGGGCGACGCCGATCTTGTGATCCTGCCGGGATCCAAGACGACGATGCGCGATCTCGCGGTCCTGCGCGGCGAGGGCTGGGATATCGACATCCTCGCCCATCATCGGCGCGGCGGTCACGTGCTGGGCCTCTGTGGTGGCTATCAGATGCTGGGGCGCGTTGTGCGTGATCCGCTCGGGCTTGAGGGACCAGCCGGCGATGCGCCCGGCCTCGGCCTACTCGATGTCGAGACTGTACTCGACCGCGACAAGACCGTTCGCGAGGTCGATTTCAGCCATGCGCCGAGCGCGGCGCGTGGCAATGCCTACGAGATCCATCTCGGCGCGACCGACGGCCCCGATACGGCGCGCGCACCCTTTCGCATCGGCGCGCGGATGGACGGCGCAATCAGCAAAGACGGCCGCGTCATGGGAAGTTACCTGCACGGCATGTTCGCGTCGGATGCGGTGCGCTTGGAACTGCTGGCCACGCTGGCGAAAGGCGGGCTGACCTCGACGCTGGCCTATGACAGCGAGGTCGAGGCGACGCTCGACCGGCTTGCCGCGCATATGGCCGGGCATCTCGACATCGAGGCGATTCTCAGGCTGGCGCGAGGTCGAGGCGAAGCCTGAGATTATCGCTCAGAGGCGAAAGCCAAGCTGAAGTTTGACGACCTGCTCGACAGCCCGAAGGTCTTCGGCGGAAAGCGTTCCAAGCTTTGTCTTGAAACGCTCCCTTGCGGCCGTGGTGATCTGGTCGGCCATGGCTTTGCTGCTTTTGCCTCCTGCCGTCACGACGGCTTCGCTGGGGTAAAGCCTGCCGGTGCTGCTGGTCAGCGGCACCACCTGAAGACGATTGAGAGCAGCATTGGCGGCATCGTTGCTGAGAATGACGGCTGGTCGTGTTTTCCTGATTTCGCCGCCCCGAGCCGGGTCGAAGTCGATCCACCAGACTTCACCGCGCCGCATCGCCGCCATCACCGATCAGGGCCTCGCTCCACTCCAACGCCTCGATTTCGCGCGTGGTATCGGCGGCCATCGCCTTGTAAGCGGATTCCAGATCCTCTCCGACGACATGAGGTCGCGCCAACTCCTCGAGGAACCGGCTGATCTTGCGCCGCCCGACGACCCTGACGAGGCCGTCATAGACGTTTTCGTCGATGCTTATCGTCATGCGCTTCTGCATCTCGCGCCTCCTGTGCATATGCATATATGCATTACACCAGCCTGAGTTTCCGCGCTGCAATAAAATGCCGCGTCCGCAGTTGGCAGCAACTTCTGGCTAAAGTCTTTATCCGTCATGAAGTTGACGAATGACGAAATTCGTCATAGTCAAATATTCGCTCCCGAAACCGCCGGACACTGAAACGGGAAACCGCTTTGAGCTATCCTGAGCGCGATACCAGGCTGAGCATCGTCGATACGGCCGAGCGCTTCTTTCGTGACATCGGCTACCAGAAAACGACGGTCGCCGACATCGCCAAATCGCTGCGCATGAGCCCCGCGAACGTCTATCGGTTCTTCGACTCCAAGAAGTCGATCAACGAGGCCGTGCTCGAGCGCTTCAAGGGCGAGCTGGAAACCGCGCTGGCTGCGATCGCCGATGCGCCGGGCACGGCTGCGGATCGGCTGACCGAGATGCTTCTGACCGCCCATCGCATCAATGCGGCGCGGTTCAGGGACCAGCTCCACATGAACGAAATGGTCTGCGCCGCGATGGAGGAAAGCTGGGATGCGATCCTCGGCCACATAGCCCGTTTCGATGCGCTGCTTTGCCGGGTCGTCGCGGATGGCGTCGCCAGCGGCGAGTTCCGGCCGGTCGATCCACTTGCTGCGACGCGCTGCATCCGCACGGCGCTGATCCGCTTTCATCACCCCCTGCTCATGGAACAATGCGCGCGCATGCCGGGGCCGACGCCCGAGGAACTTGTCACTTTCGTTCTGGCCGGACTGAAGCCGGCGTCGCCGCACGCCTGACAGCCGACGCCCCGGCGCGTTGACAAGCCGGTAAGGGAGCGGGATACCCCGCCTGCCATGGCCCTATTCTCCAAGCAGAGTTTCAAGAAGCTCGCCGTCATCGTCCACGACCTCGTGATGACGGCGGTGGCGATCTGGCTCGTCTTCGTCATCCGCTTCGAGAATGCGCAGTTCGATGAGCATCTGCGCCATCTGCCGCAGGTTTTGCCCTTCTTCGTGCCCTATGCCGGGCTGGTCTACTGGTTCTTCTCGCTCTACCGCTCGAAATGGCGCTTCGCCTCGCTGCCGGACCTGTCGAACATCGTCAGGGCGGTGTCGATCCTGACGCTGACCCTGCTCGTGGTCGACTATGTGCTGGTCGCGCCGAATTTCTACGGCGCGTTCTTCTTCGGCAAGATCACCATCGCGCTCTACTGGCTGGTGCAGATCGCGTTGCTGGGCGGCCCGCGCCTGGCTTATCGCTATTTCAAATACTCCCGCTCGCGGCATCAGGCCGTGCGCAGCGACGCCCTGCCGGCGCTGCTGCTCGGGCGCGGCGTCGAGGTCGAGATGGTGATCCGGGCGATGGAAGCCGGCACCATGCGCAACATGCGCCCGGCCGGCATCCTGACGCCCCGCGTCGACGATCTCGGCCAGTCGATCCGCGGCGTGCCGGTGCTCGGGCTGCTCGCCGACATCGAGACGATCGCGACCGACGCCGCCGAGCGCGGCGAGGCCTTCCGCCGCATCGTCGCGACCGGCAGCGCGCTCCTGCCCGAGGCCGAGCCAGACAAATGGCTCGCCCGCACCCGCAAGCTCGCCTTGCCGATTTCGCGCATCGACACGTCAGGCGAGAGCATGCGCGACAGCGAGCTCGCCCCGCTCGAAATCGAGGATCTGCTGGTCCGCCCGACCGTGGCGATCGACCGCGAGCGCCTCGGCGCTTTCCTCAAAGGCAAACGCGTACTGGTCACCGGCGGCGGTGGCTCGATCGGCTCCGAGATCTGCCTGCGCTGCGCGGCTTTTGGGGCGGCCGAACTGCTGATCGTCGAAAGCTCCGAGCCGGCGTTGTTCCAGATCACCGAGCAGCTGATCGCCCAGGGCCTTCCGACCATCGTCTCCGGCGCGCTCGCCGATGTCCGCGACCGCGCCCGGATCACACCGCTGTTCAGCGGCTTTGCGCCCGACATCGTCATCCACGCTGCCGCCCTGAAGCATGTGCCTTATCTCGAGGCCGACTGGACCGAGGGCATCAAGACCAACATCTTCGGCTCGGTGAACGTCACCGACGCCGCGATCTCGGCCGGCGCGAAGATCTTCGTGCTGATCTCGACCGACAAGGCGATCGAGCCGGTCTCGATGCTGGGTGCGACCAAGCGCTTCGCCGAGATGTACGCCCAGTCGCGCGACGCCGAATTCGTCGCCGCCGCCGCCGGCATGCGGCTGGTCGCGGTGCGCTTCGGCAATGTGCTGGGCTCGGTCGGCTCGGTCGTGCCGAAGTTCAAGGCGCAGATCGAGCGCGGCGGCCCGGTCACGGTCACCGACCCGGAGATGATCCGCTATTTTATGACCATCCGCGAGGCCTGCGACCTCGTGCTCACGGCGGCGTCCCACGCCAAAGGCGACGAGCCCGAAGCCGAGCGCGCGGCGGTCTATATCCTCAAGATGGGCCAGCCGGTGAAGATCCTGGATCTGGCCGAGCGCATGATCCGGTTGGCCGGCTTCGAGCCCGGCATCGACATCGAGATCAGGGTCACCGGCGTCAGGCCCGGCGAGCGCCTGAACGAAATCCTCTTCGCCAAGGACGAGCCCAAGGCCGAGACCGGGCTCGACGGCGTGATGGCGGCCAAGCCGATCTTCGCCGGCCGCGCCCGGATGCAGGGCTGGCTCACCCGGCTGGAAGCCGGGCTGAAGGCGGATGACCGCGCCACCGCCGAGGCCGTGCTCGACGAGGCGATMCCCGATTTCAGGCTGCGCTCGACGCCGCCAGCCGCGCCAGCGCCGCCGGCGTCGCCACTTGTGGCCGCCACCCGGCCCTGAGCAGGGCGTTGGGCGCGGCGACGAGACTGCCGCTCAGCTTGACGAAGGCGTCATGTTTGCCTGCAAGACGGGCCGCGAACCCCAGCCATGACGCCGGCACGGGAATGAGACCGGGTGGTCGTCCCTGCCCCTCCCGCAGCGCGGCGATGATCTGCGCGACGCTGATCGGTTCGGGGTCGGCTGCGATGTAGCAGCGCCGCGCCGGGCAGGCCGGCGCCAGCGCGAACAGGATCGCGCCGGCGAGGTTCTCGACCGCCAGAAGCGAGCGCGGAGCGGTCAACCCGCCCAGCGGCAGCGGCACGGGCAGGTGCGCCAGCTTCATCAGCGCCGCCATGTTGGCCTTGACGCCCGGCCCGTAGATCAGCACCGGCCGCAGGCTCACCCAATCGAGATCGAGCGCCGCCAGCCCCTGCTCGGCGGCAAGCTTGGAGCGGCCATAGGCATCGTCGGGGGCGGGCGTGTCGTCCTCGCCCAGCGGCGGGCCGTCGAAGGCGCCGCTCAGCGCCTTGATCGAGGACAGGTAGATAAAGCGCGAGATTCCGGCCTGCCGCGAGGCTCGCGCGAGGTCGAGCGTCGCCTGCGTGTTGATCCGCCGGTAGAGCGCCTCGTCGAGTCCCGGCCCGGCATGGGCAAGCCCGGCCATGTGCACGACGTGATCGACGCCGTCGAGCGCCTTCAGCCAGTCCACCGGGCCGACAAGATCGCCGATCGGCACGGTTTCGACGCCGTCGAGCATGGCCGTCGGCCGGCGCAGCGCGACGCGCACCCGGTAACCCCCCTCGCGAAGCGCCGCGACGACATGGGGTCCGACGAAGCCGCTCGCGCCGGTGACGAGGACGAGAGGTTCAGCCATGGCCGGCCCGCTTTCGCGAGAAGCGGCGCAGCAGCAGCGCGGTCAGTGCGAGCGCCACGACGAGGCAGGCGAATTGAATCCAGGGCGCAGGCGAGGCGATGCTGAGCCCAGCCAACGCCACGAGCCCGATGTTCAGAACGCCGACCTCGGCAACCACCTTGCGCACGGCAAAGCCGTTCGTCGTCGCCTGCTGGTAGAAATGGCTGCGATGAGCCTCCCAGACGCGCTCGCGGCGCGCGAGCCGGCGCAGCAGCGTGATCGTCGAATCCATGATGTGATAAAGCGGCAGGATCAGCGCGGCGGCAAACACACCGGTTCCGGCCAGCCTGTAGAGCAGATAGGCGCTGACGAGACCGATCGGCAGCGAGCCGACATCGCCGAGGAAAAGCCGCGCCACCGGCCGGTTGAACGGCGCAAAACCGAGAAGGCCGCCGCACAGGGCCGCCGCGAGCCAGCCGCTCGCGGGGTCGATCACGCCGAGGCTCCCCGCCAGCGCCAGAGCGCCCGCCAGCGGCACGATGCCGACGACGGACATCCAGTCGATGCCATCCATGAAATTGGCCAGGTTGACGAACCAGATTCCGGCCAGCATCGCCAGCGTCCGCTCTGCCATGAGCGGCACGGGGTCTGGAAATAGCCGCAGCTCGGGCGCTGTCCCAAAAATCACCAGCCCGACGCAAAGCGCCTGCAGGATCAGGCGCAGGCTTGCCGGCAGCGGCCTGATGTCGTCCCAAGCTCCGACGACGGCTAGCAGGGTCGCAGCCATCGCCACGAGCGCCAGATCGCGCCCCGCGCCCATCGGAAGCGTCGTCACCAGCGTCGCCAGCCCAAGCGTGACGAACGCGCCGGCCAGCACCGCGATGCCGCCGCCCTGCGGCGTTGGAACCGTATGGCTCGAACGCGCATTGGGTCGTGCCAGCGCATAGCGCACGAGCAGCGGCCGCAAAGCGACGCACAGCGCCGCCGAGACGGCGGCAGCGGCAAGGGCGATCAGGAGTGGGGCAATGAGACGTTCCAAGGCGGCGGCACCATAGTCGAGCGCGGCGAATTGGCTAGGGGCGGCGTTGCGTAGTCGCCGCCTTCGCTCATCCCACGCGCCGTCATTCCGGGCGCAGCGAAGCGGAGACCCGGAATCCATCGTAAGGGAAGACGGCGCTCGATGATGGGTTCCGGATCGGCGCGGCTTCGCCGCTTGTCCGGAATGACGGTGCCTTCACCCGCATGCTTTCGTCACTGACAACCTGCTTGCCCTCTCCGGCACAAAAAGTGAACATGCCGGCGATGTCTCCAGCCGATTCCCGTCTCAATCCGCCGCCGGCGCGGCCCGAGATCACCCGCGCCGTCTGCCGTGGCGCGGGCCGGCATCTGCGCGCGCTCGGTTACGCCATCGTCAAGGAGATGACCTTCGCCAATGGCCGCCGCGGCGACATCGTCGCGCTGTCGCCTTCGGGCGAATTGCTGGTGGTCGAGGTCAAGTCGGGCATCGAGGATTATCGGGTCGATGGCAAATGGCCGGATTACCGCGACTATTGCGACGGCTTCCTGTTTGCGGTCGCGCCCGAATTCCCGCTGGAGATCCTGCCCGACGATGTCGGCCTGATCGTCGCCGACGCCTGGGGCGGCGAGATGCTGCGCGCGCCGCCGCGCCATCCGCTCAGCGGCGCACGCCGCAAGGCGCTGACGATCGCATTCGCGAAGCTCGCGGCTACGCGGCTGGCGACGCTGGAGGATCCGGGGTTTTAGCGCGGCGCGCGCTTCGCCAGGATGCGCTGGAGCGTGCGCCGATGCATGCCCAGCCGCCTCGCCGTCTCCGAGACGTTGCGGGTGCAGAGCTCATAGACGCGCTGGATGTGCTCCCAGCGCACCCGGTCGGCGGACATCGGGTTTTCCGGCGGCATCGGGCGCGAATCGCGCGCGGCGGCTAGCGCCGAATGGATTTCGTCGGCATCGGCCGGCTTGGCGAGGAAATCGAACGCGCCGAGCTTTACCGCGCTGACGGCGGTGGCGATGTTGCCATAGCCGGTCAGCACGATCCCGCGCGCATCCGGGCGACGCTCCTTCAGCCGCGCGATGACGTCGAGGCCATTGCCGTCGCCAAGCCGGAGGTCGATCACCGCGAAGGCCGGCGCGGCCTCCTCGACGGCGGCGAGCCCCGCCTGCACGCTCTCGGCGGTGCGTACGGAATAGCCGCGGCCTTCCATGGCGCGGGCGAGCCGGGTCAGGAACGGCTTGTCGTCGTCGACGAGCAACAGGCTCATATCGGCGACGATCGCCGTCGGGGCGGCTTCGCTCAGGACGTCTTGCATCGAAACTCTCCTTCCGCCGGGCCTGTCCCGCCGGAATTGTAGCGCGGCTGCCTCCCGAACGCACCCTGCAGGCGCAAGCGGTCAGCTAACCCTATTTAGGGCCGCGGCTTCCGGGTTGGTAGTCCCGGCTTGTCGCAGGTCGGCCTCGAAGATGGCGCGCGGCCAGACGATCCGGATCGAGGCGCCGCTCGCCGGGGCCGGCAGGTTGGAGAATTCCAGCGCCGCCCCGCCGCGCTCCAGCAGCGTCTTGGCGATGAACAGCCCGAGCCCGAGGCCGCCGCCGGCCCGGCTTTCGCTGGCCCCGCGCGACAGATAGGGCTCGCCTGCCCGCATCAGTACGTCGGGCGGAAAGCCCGGCCCGTCATCGGCGATGGTCAGCGTGACATGGGTCGGGGTCCAGCGCGCCGTGATCGCTACCGCCGAGCGGGCGAAATCGACGGCGTTGTCGACGATGTTGCCGAGCCCGTAGATCATGCCGGGATTGCGCCGGCAGACCGGCTCGGGCCTGTCGCCGAGCATCTCGATCTCGAAGGGCACGCCGAAGGGCCGCTGCGGCCCGGCCGCTTCCTCGATCAGCAGGGTCAGCGAAAGCTGGTCGAGCGGGCTGCCGTCGTCGTCCTGCAGCGAGGCGAGCTTGCCGAGAATGCCGCGACAACGCTCGACCTGTTCGCGCAGCAGGGTGATGTCCTCGGCCATTTCACCCTCGGCCGGCGCAAGCCGCGAGAGTTCGCGCGCCACCAGCGCGATCGTGGCGAGCGGGGTGCCGAGTTCGTGGGCGGCGGCGGCGGCGAGCCCGTCGAGTTGCGAGAGATGCTGCTCGCGCGCCAGCACGAGTTCGGTCGCGGTCAGGGCGTCCGAGAGGTCGCGCGCCTCCTTGGCGACGCGCCAGGCATAGATGCCGGTGAAACCGATGCCGAGGACGAGCGCGATCCAGTTGCCGGCCTGGTAGAATGGCGGCAGCACGGGCTGGTTGTCGCCGGCCCATGGCAAAGGCAGATGCGTGAAGCTCACGGCGGTCGCCAGCGCCACCGCGAGAAGGCCCAGCAGCAGCGTGCGCTGCGGTGGCAGCGCGGTCGCCGAGATCATCACCGGCGCGAGGAACAGGATCGAGAACGGGTTCTGCAGCCCCCCGGTCAAATAGAGCAGCGCCGCGAGCTGGATGATGTCGAAGGCCAGAAGCGCGGTCGCCGCGCCCGCCCGCAGCCGGTGGCTCAGCGGAAAGCGGATCCGCAGCGCGATGTTGAGCCAGGCCGAAACGGCGATGACGGCAAAGCACCAGCCGAAGGGCAAGACGAAGCCGAGCCCGAAATGCACGCCCGCGACCGCAAGGCTCTGGCCGGAGATCGCAAGCCAGCGCAGCCGCACCAGCGTGTCCAGCCGCAAATGCCGGTTGGAGCGCTCCAGCACCGGGGCCGACAGGTCGAACGGCATCATGGCACGGCGCCGCCTGCGGAGCGCCGTGCGCAAGGCTTTGTCAGGGATAAAGCGTGGTATTTCGGCATCTCAGCGAAATCTTAGCCTTTAGCCGGATTGAATGAGAACAAATTAGGCATACGGTGCGTTCTCTTGCTGCGGCGCAACAGGATGTCGCGCTGCGGTAAAGATCGTGATCGCGCGTCAGGAGCTCCCATGTCGTTCGCCTACCATGCCTATGAAGCGATGCACATGATGGCCAGCCCGGCGCGGAATTTCTCCGACGCCATGCAGCTCCTCTTCAAGAATCCGGCAAACCCGCTGACCTACACGCCCTTCGGGCGCACCATGGCCGCGTCCGCCGAGCTGTTCGAGCGCACCACGCGCCGTTATGGCAAGCCCGCCTTCGATTTAGCCGAAACCACGATCAACGGCGTCAAGGTCGCGGTCGAGGAGCGCGTCGTCTGGGAGCGGCCCTTCTGCAAGCTGGTCTATTTCGACCGCAAGATCGAGGGCCGGCGCAAGCCCCAGCCGAAGGTGTTGCTCGTCGCGCCGATGTCGGGCCACTACGCCACCCTGCTGCGCGGCACGGTCGAGGCGTTCCTGCCTGGCCATGAGGTCTACATCACCGATTGGGTCGACGCCCGGCTGGTGCCGGCCGCCGCTGGCCGCTTCGATCTCGACGACTATGTCGACTACGTCATCGCCATGCTGCAGAAGCTCGGCCCCGACACCCATGTCATGGCCGTCTGCCAGCCCTCGGTACCGGTGCTCGCGGCAATCGCCCGCATGGAAGCGGAGGACGACCCCTGCGCTCCGCGCTCGATGACGCTGATGGGCGGACCGATCGACACCCGCCGGTCGCCGACCGGCGTCAACAAGCTCGCCATGGACCGCGGCATCGACTGGTTCCGCGACAATTGCATCACCACCGTGCCGTTCCCGCATGCCGGCGCCTTCCGCGAGGTCTATCCCGGCTTCCTGCAGCTTTCGGGCTTCATGGCGATGAACCTCGATAAGCATGTCAGCGCCCATTACGACATGTTCAAGCACCTGATCCGGGGCGATGGCGATTCCGCCGAGAAGCACCGCGACTTCTACGATGAGTACCTGGCGGTGATGGACCTGACCGCCGAGTTTTATCTCCAGACCGTCGACACCGTCTTCGTGAAGCACGCTCTGCCCAACGGCACGATGATGCATCGCGACAAGCCGGTCGATCTCAAGGCGATCCGCCGCGTCGCGCTGATGACGGTCGAGGGCGAGAACGACGACATCTCCGGCGTCGGCCAGACCCAGGCCGCCCATGACCTCTGCTCGAACATCCCCGCCGAGATGCGCGTGCACTATCTGCAGAAGGGCGTCGGCCATTATGGCGTCTTCAACGGCTCGCGCTTCCGCTCGGAAATCGCGCCGCGCATCTCCGATTTCATGGTCAGCCTCGACATGGATGCGGCGAAAAGCCGGCGCGACGCCAGCGCGGCACAGGCCCGCAAGGCATTGAAGATCGCAAGCTGAGGGCTCTTCCTTCAGCCCCGCGAATCCTGCACCATCGCGGGCGATGCGGCTCTCACTGTTCAAGCGCCAGCCCGATCCCGACCGGATCGAAGTCGCCCATGCCGGCACGCTCTACCCGGTCGCGGTGAAGCGACGGGCAAGCGCGCGCCGGATGACCCTGCGCGTCTCGCAGGCGACGGGCGAGATCACGCTGACCCTGCCCGACCGGGCCGATTTCGCCGCCGGCCGGCAATTCGCCGACAAGCATGGCGGCTGGATCGCCGCGCGCGTCGCCAA
The DNA here is from genome assembly GCF_056405115.1 of Allobosea sp. P2_A10. Lineage (NCBI taxonomy): Bacteria > Pseudomonadati > Pseudomonadota > Alphaproteobacteria > Hyphomicrobiales > Alloboseaceae > Allobosea > Allobosea sp. P2_A10. The sequence continues at coordinate 130,278 of NZ_JBFUCS010000007.1, forward strand.
ACGCCCGCTCAGCGTGCCGTTCGAGCCCGGGGAGACCGTCCCCTTTCGCGGCGTGCCGCATCGCATCGTGCATTGGTCGAAGGTGCGCGGCATCACCCATGCGACCACCGACAAGGACGGGCTCCCGATCATCGCGGTCTCCGGCGAGGCGGTGCATGTGCCGCGCCGGGTCAAGGATTTCCTGCGCCGCGCCGCGCTCGACGATCTGGAGAAGGCGGTTCGGGCTCACACCGCCGCGCTCGGCATCCCCGCCCGCAAGATCACGATCCGCGACACCACCAGCCGTTGGGGCTCGTGCTCGTCGAAGGGCCATCTGAACTTCTCCTGGCGGCTGATCCTGGCCCCGCCGCTGGTGCTGGACTATCTCGCGGCCCATGAGGTCGCCCATCTCAGGGAGATGAACCACTCGCACCGCTTCTGGGCGCTGACGCACAAGCTCTGCCCCCGCACGGAGGAGGCGGAAGCCTGGCTGAAGCGGCACGGGGCCGGGCTGCACGGCTTCGGCTGACCTCGACAGCGTGAAGCGCCGGGCCTAGGAGAGGGCTGTTTTACGCCCGCAAACATGCCGTCATCCCGGGTCTCCGCTTTGCTACGCCCGGGATGACGGCGTTTTTCCGAGCCAGGATAGGCCGCCATCGCCATGAAGCTCCGCCCCGATACGCTGGCGATGACCGCCGTCCTCGCCATGCTGACGGCGCTCGGGCCGCTTTCGACCGACTTCTACCTGCCGTCTTTGCCCGAAATCGTCCGGGTCATGGGTACGGACGTCGCAGGCGCGCAGGCTACGCTCTCGGCCTTCCTGTTCGGCTTCGCCGGCGGCCAGATCATCTGGGGCCCGCTTTCGGACAGGCTCGGGCGCAGGCCGATTCTGCTCGGCGGTCTTGGTCTCTTCCTGCTGGCGACGCTGGCCTGCGCGCTTGCACCCTCGATCGGGGCCCTGACCGCAGCCCGCGCTGTCCAGGCCTTCGGCGCGTCGGGGCCGATCGTGCTCGGCCGCGCCATGGTGCGCGATCTTTACGAGGGCCCGCGCGCCGGACGCGAGCTTGCCCGCATGGGCATGATCATGGGGCTGGTGCCGGCAGTCGCGCCGGTTCTCGGCGGCGTGCTGCAGAACGCGTTCGGCTGGCGCTCGACCTTCATCGCGACGCTGGTCTTCGCGCTCGTGCTCGTCGGCGTGATCGCCTTCATCATGCCCGAGACCTTGCGGGCGCGCTCGCCGCAGGGGCTCTCGCTGCCGGCGATCTTTCGCGGCTTCGGCGTCCTGCTGCAGAACCGTGCCTATCGCGTCTATGTCGCGCTGACGGCGCTGGCCTATGGCGGGCTCTTCGCCTTCATCTCCGGCTCATCCTTCGTGCTGATCGGCGTCTACGGGCTGTCGCCGGTCGAGTACGGCCTGTCGTTCGGCTTCGGCGTGCTCGGCTTCATACTGGGCACGATCATCGCCCAGCGCCTCGTCGGCCGGCGCGGGCTCGACGGCGTCATCGCGCTCGGCGTCGGCTGTCTCGCCGCCGGAGGCCTCACCATGCTGGCCTGCGTCGCCACGGGCTTCGGCGGTCCGCTCGGCGTCACCGTGCCGATGGCGATCTATGCCTGCGGCGTCGGGCTGACCATGCCGCAGGCGCAGGCCTCGGCGATGATGCCGTTTCCCGAGCGCGCCGGCGCGGCCTCATCCTTCACCGGGCTCTGCCAGATGCTGTTCTCGGCCTGCGTCGGGCTGCTCGTCGGCCGGTTGCTGCAGGGCTCGGCCTTGCCGTTGCCTGCGGTCATGTCGGTGATCGGCGTCGCCGCCTTCACGCTGTTTCGCCTGAGCGGCGCGGTCCGCGCCGCGAAAGCGTAGCCGTCACCGCCACCCACAGCCCTCATCCTGAGGAGCCGCGAAGCGGCGTCTCGAAGGATGGTCCAGTGGTCGGCGGAGCCTCCTGAAGCACCCTTCGAGACGGCCCTCCGGGCCTCCTCAGGATGAGGGCTCGCAATCTCAGCCGCCAAACAGCTTCTGCAGCAGGTTCTTCTCCTGCGGCGCAGGGGGCACCCAGCCGCGATCGCTGTCGGCGGTCTGCGTGTTGGCGGGTGGCCTTGCGCCCGCAACCGGCGTGCCGCTGTCGAAGATCGACTTCGGCCCGCTGCGCCACAGCCCGCCCGGCAGTGGCGCAGGCTGCAGGCCGACATGGGCGGCCTTCATGTACTTGCCCCAGACCTCGGCGGGCAGGCCGCTGCCGAAGACCCGCTTCATCGCGCTGTTGTCGTCATTGCCGAGCCAGACGGCGGTGACGAGTTTCGACGTAAAGCCGACGAACCAGGCATCACGGAAATCCTGGGTCGTGCCGGATTTGCCGCCGACCTCCCAGCCGGGAATGTTCACCTTGGATCCGGTGCCGCTGACCATGACCTCGTGGAACATGGCGTTGATCATCGACAGCGTCTGCGGCTGCACCACCGGCCCAAAGCCGGCGCCCTTGCGGGCATAGACCACCTTGCCGGAGACTGACTTCACCTCGCGGATGACATAGGGCAGCACCGCCTGCCCGCCATTGGCGAAGGTCGCATAGGCCGTCGTCAGCTCGACCGGCGTCACCTCGGACGTTCCCAGCGCCAGCGAGGGATTGGCCAGCAGCCCCGACGAGATGCCGAGCCGCTGCGCCGTCCGCACCACCTCCTTGGGCGTGACTTCCTGGGTGAGCTTGACCGCGATCGTGTTCAGCGAATGTGCCATGGCGGTCTGCAGCGTCACCGGACCGCGATAGCGCCTGTCGTTGTTCTCCGGCTGCCAGCCCTTGATCGAGACCGGCGAATCGTCGCGGATCGTGTCGGGCGTCAGGCCCTGTTCCAGCGCGGTCAGGTAGACGAAGGGCTTGAAGGCCGAACCGGGCTGGCGCTTGGCGGCGGTCGCCCGGTTGAACTGGCTCTTGGTGTAGTCGCGCCCTCCGATCAGCGCCCGCAGAGCTCCGTCTGGCGCCATGGAGACGACCGCGCCCTGCCCGACGCCCTGCTTGACGCCTTGGGCCGCGAGCGTCTCGACCAGAATCGTCTCGGCCGAGGCCTGCAGCTTCGGGTCGATCGTCGTCAGCACGGTCACGTCGCCCTCGACCGCGCCGATGAAATCGTCGAGCACGTCCATGACATAGTCGGCGGCGTAGTTGACCGAGCCCGCGCCGATGCGCTCGGCTGCCTCGGCCGGCGCGGTCACCGCCGTTTTTGCCGAGGCCTGCGAGATCAGGCCCTGCTCGGCCATCGCGGCGACGACGAGCTGCGCACGTTTTTCGGCCGCTTCCGGATTACGGTTTGGCGCCAGCCGCGAGGGCGCCTGCACGAGACCAGCGAGCATCGCGGCTTCCGCGATCGTCACCGAGCGCGCCGATTTGTTGAAATAGCGCTGCGCCGCGGCCTCGACGCCATAGGCGCCCGAGCCGAAATAGACGCGATTCAGATAGAGCTCGAGGATCTGGTCCTTGGAATAGGTCCGCTCCAGCCAGAGAGCCAGGATCGCCTCCTGGATCTTGCGCGCGGCGGTGCGCTCCTGGGTCAGGAACAGGTTCTTGGCCAGCTGCTGGGTCAAGGTCGAGCCGCCCTGCACGCCGCCACGCCGCGACAGGTTGGCCGCGATCGCCCGGGCGACGCCGACCGGGTCGATGCCGAAATGCTGGTAGAAGCGCCGGTCCTCGATCGCCACGAACGCCTTGGGCAGATAGGGCGGCACCTCGCCGATGGTGATGGTGCGGCCGCCGGTCTCGCCGCGATTGGCCAGCAGCGAGCCGTCCGCCGCCAGGATCGCGATATTGGGCGGGCGCTTGGGCACGGTCAGCTGGTTGATCGGCGGCAGCTGCGAGGCGTGATAGGCGATCAGACCGCCGACGCCGATGGCGCACCACAGGCCCATCACCATCGTCCAGTAGAACAGCCCGCCGAGCAGCGAACGGCCCTTGCGTCCGCGCCGCCTGCCGCCATTGCCACCACCACTGCGCTTGTCGCGCCGCGGCGGCTCGCGGCGTTCGTCCTGGCGCGACGGCGCGCGCTGGCCGCGACCCGGCCGGTCGTCGGCCGACAGGCGCATGTCGAAATCGTCGCGGCTTTCGCTGCGCCCGCGTTCGAAAGACGGCTCGCGCCGCTCAGCCCGTCTGGTCTTGTCGTTCATTGGCCCCGATCACACCCGAAAGCACGCACTTGGCGGGCCAACTGCGTCCCTAGCGTCAGACAGGAGTGAAACATGGCGCTTTTAAGGGGTAGTTAAGCCTCGGGCGACCACGCAGCCTGATCGGCGTCGCGCAAACGTGAAGATGTTGCAATCCTGCAAGCACGGATCGCCATCCGGTCTATGTTGCGCTGCACGCGTCAATTTGTCATCACACCCGCAAAAGCCGTACTCAGGTCGAGACGCCTCGAGACAAACATCGCAATTACGCGGCGTTTTGCCACGAAATCACCAGCCTCACGAAAAGAGACACCATGCAGGCCTTGAATTCCCTCCAGCGCTACGCCCCGCAGGCGCTTGCCGTGCTGCGTATCGTCGCCGCGCTGATCTTCATCGCGCACGGCACGCAGAAACTGCTCGGCTTCCCCGCCGCTCCGCCGAGCGGTTTGCCCGCCATGTTCACGATATACTGGTTTGCGGGAGCGCTGGAACTCGTCGGCGGTCTTGCCATCCTGTTCGGTTTCCTGACCCGCCCGATCGCCTTCATTCTCTGCGGCGAGATGGCCTTCGCCTATTTCATGGGTCATCACCCGCGCAATCTCTATCCCGTCCTGAACGGCGGCGATGCGGCGATCCTGTATTGCTTCGTCTTCTTCTACCTGTTCTTCGCCGGCCCCGGCGCGTGGAGCGTCGACAAGGCCTGATGGCGTTGTTTTGAAAACGAAAAAGGCCCGCCATCCCGGGGGATGGCGGGCCTTTTTCATGTTTGACGAAGACGCGTCAGACGGCCCCGGCGATCCAGCGCGAGAGGTCGCTCTTGGGGGCGGCGCCGACCTTCTGCGAAGCCAGCTTTCCGTCCTTGAACAGCATCAATGTGGGGATCGAGCGGATGCCGAACTGGGCGGGAATCGCCTGGTTCTCATCGACGTTCATCTTCACGATCTTGACCTTGCCGTTCATCTCGCCGGCGATCTCCTCGAGAGCCGGGCCGATCATCCGGCACGGGCCGCACCACTCGGCCCAGAAATCCACCACGACCGGCTCGGCGGACTTGAGGACATCGGCCTCGAAGCTCGCATCGGTCACCTTGATCGTCGCCATGGCGTGCAGCCTTTCAAAAAATCGCGCAGCATCCGCTGCATTCGGACCCGAAGCTATGAATGCGCAGGGCCGGGGTCAAGGCGCGCGCGATGCATGGCCGAGGCCTCATGAACCGCCTGAAACGAGCGATGCTCCGACATTGATGCCGAGCGCCAGAATGCTGGTGTTGAAGACGAAGGCCAGGATCGAATGGGCCAGCACGATCCCGCGCGCCGCCCGCGTCGTCACCGCGACGTCCGAGGTCTGCGAGGTGCAGCCGATCGTGTATGCGAAATACAGGAAATCGACATAGTCCGGGTCGCTCTCTCCCGGAAAGTCGAGGCACGGCGTCTTCGCGCCGCCGGAATAATACGCACCGGCATAGTGCAGCGTGAAGAAGGCGTGCAGCAGCGTCCACGAGCACAGGATCGTGAACCCGCCCAGCGCCAGATGCAGGCTGCGTTCGCCGACCGGCACGCTGCTCAGCCCCGCGAGTTGGACGCCGATGGCGGCGATGCTTGCGCCCGCCGCAAGGCAGGCGATGACGAGGATCGCGGCTGCTCCTTCGTCCTGCTGGTCGGCGCGGGCCTTGATCTCCGTGGGACCCTCGCGAAACAGCGTCGCCGCGATCAGTCCGAGATAGAGCACCGCGCCTGCGTCCCAGGCGATCAGCAGCCGCGTCGTCCAACGCCAGTCGCCGGGCAGCACCACGGCCAGCAGGACGATCGCGGCCAAAGCGATGGCGAGCCGGGGCCGGACCAGCAGGGGTTGCGGCAGCAGTTTCATCAACCCGATCTAGGCCGGGGCGGAGGCGTTGTCACGACAACTCGGCGAGGATGGCGTCGAGCCGGTCTGGCGGCGGCTCCAGAACGCCGAGTGTCGCCGTGTAGACCAGCAGCGCGCGAATCGTCCGGCCTGGATAAATTTGCGCGAGCAGGGCCCGGTAGATCGCGATCTGGGCGAGCGTCGCATGGGGGATGTCCGCAGCATTGCGGGGCGGGTTGGCAGCGGTCTTGAAGTCGACCATGACGACCTCATCGGGCGTCGCCGCCAGCCGGTCGATCTGCCCGGAAATCGCGCGCCTTTGCCCGTCTGGCAGCGAGATCGCGCCGGTCAAGGGGATTTCGGCCAGCGAACCCGTCGCAAACAGCAAGGACAAATCGGGCTCGGCGAGCAGCGCCAGCACATCGTCGACGATTCTGTTGCGGCGCGCGGCTGGCAAGGCCTTGCCACGCACCGCCGCGAGCGCCTGCGCGGTTTCCCTGCGGCGTGCTGGTGAAACGTCGGGCAGGATCTGCAGCAGCAGATGCGCCAGCCGGCCGGCGGCAGCGGCGGCCGCGAGAAAAGGTCCGTCGGCCGGCCGCTCCAAGCCGTCAGCGGCGGAAAGCGCGCTCGACGGTTTCAGGGGCGGCGCAGGCTCGGCCTCGGCGGGTGCGGGGCAGGTCAGCCAGGCCGGCGCATCCTTTTCCCGGCTGTCCTGTCGCGCCTCGGCGGTCTCCGGCGGCTGCGGCGTCGAGATCATGAAACGCTGGGTCGTGCCCTCGCCATCGGGCGCCGGAACCTCCTGCAAGCCCGGCTCAGACGCGGAAAGCCCGGTCGCGATCATCTGGTACCAGCTGCCTTCGGGTGCTTCGCCCTTGGGCTGCGCGGCGCAGACGATCAGCCGGTCCTCGGCCCGCGTCATCGCGACATAGAGCAGGCGGTGATGCTCCTCGACCGATTGCGCGATGATCGCGGCCTTGGCGGCGGCGGTGACGGTGCTGTCCTCGGCGCCGGCCGGCGGCCAGATCGGCACAGGTGCGCCGCGTTGTGGCGTGACCATCATGATCTTCGGCAGCCGCCGGGCTCCCGGCTCCGGCGCGAGATCGGCCAGGATCACGATCTTCGCCTCCAGCCCCTTGGCGCCATGCACGGTCATGACCCTGACCTCGCCGGCGCTGGCCGAGAGATCGCGCTTCACATCGGCCGCCGTGCCGGCGATGTGCTGGATGAAGCCCGCAAGCGAGGGGCCATGGCGCCGCTCATGGTCGAGCGCGGCGCTGAGGAAGGCGTCGAGCGCATCGCCGGCCTCGCTGCCCAGCCGCGCCAGCGCGAGATTGCGCCCGCCGCCGGGTCCGAGCAGCCCGGCAAAAAACCGGAACGGGCCGTCCCGCCCGGCCCTGCGGGCAAGCTCGACCAGCCGGGCCTCGATCGCGGCATATTTCGGCTCGCTCTCGCCCGCCTGCCGCAGTGCCTGCCGCAGCGAACCCGCCCGCCCCGGCGCAAGCCGCAGCAGGTCGTCGTCGTCGAGCCCGATCAGCGGCGTCTTCAGCGCCGTCGCCAAAGTCAGGTCGTCCTCGGGCAGAAGCAGCGTGCGGCCGAGCACGAGCAGATCCTCGACGGCGGGGTGGTCGGCCAGCGTCAGCCGGTCGCGCCCGGTCACCGGCACGCCTTCGTCCTTCAGCGCCTTGACGATCTGCTCGAACAGCGCGCCACGGTTGCGCAGCAGGATCATCACGTCGCCGGGCTGGAAGGGATTGCCGAGATCGTCGCGACGGTGCTTGGTCCAGCGTCCCAGCGTCGCGGCGATGCGCAGGGCGAGCTTGGCCGTGCCGCTGCGCCGCGCCACCGCATCCACCGGCGTCGTCCAGGCATCGGGCTTGTCGCCATCATCGTCGGCGCTGAGCGGCCAGAGATCGACGCAGCCGGGTTTGTCCTGCCAGACCGTGTCGTGCAGTTCGGGGCGCTCCGCCCCGTCGAAGACGAGGCCGCGCGCATGCTCAGGGATTGCGAAGACGGCGTCGACAGCCGCCATGATGTCCGATGTCGAGCGGAACGAGGTGTTGAGGCTCACCGACTCGAAGCGCTGGCCGGCTTCGTCAAGTCCTCGCTCAAGCCGCCGGCGCTCCTCGCCGAAGGCGGCCGGCGCGGCGCCCTGAAACCCGTAGATCGACTGCTTTTCGTCGCCGACGGCGAAAACCGTGCGCGGCTGCGGGCTCTCCTCGCGCTGGCCCAGCCCCGTCGTGAACTCCTCGGCGAGCTTGCGCAGGATCGCCCATTGCGCCTCGCTGGTGTCCTGCGCCTCGTCGAGCAGGATGTGGTCGATGCCGGCGTCGAGCTTGTAGAGCACCCAGGCCGCCTCGACGCGGGAGAGCAGCGAGCGCGTCTTCGCGATCAGGTCGTCATAGTCGAGCAGCGAACGCTCGCTCTTGAGGCGCTGGTAGGAGGCGAGCATCCCCGTCACCAGCACGGCCAGCGCATGGCTGCGATCGCGGATGGCGATCGCGTTGAGCTGGTCCTGCGCGGCAAGCAGCGTTGCGGCGAGCGTCTCCAGCGTCTCGATCAGTCCCGGCTCGAACTCGGATTTGCCCTTGCCGCGGATATTGGCGTTGATCGTCCCGGCCTCGGTGATGAAGCCGCGCCGACAGAACGCGACCGGATCGCCGTCATCCTGTCCCGCCAGCAGCGAGCGCAATGTCGCGGCAAGGGTCTGGCGCGTGGCGCTTCCGGCATGCAGCGCGTCGATCAGCGCAGCCAGCCCGTCGACGGCCGAAAGTTCGCGCCGGAAGCCTGCCATGACCTCCTCGGCGGCGAGGTCCGGCGAGATCATCAGGAACGCCGCCATGCCCCGGCGCATCGCGCCGGCTTGCCGCGCCCGGCCGTCGGCATCGCGAAACAGCGCGCGCTGGCGCAGCGCCTCCTGCATCACGGCGTCGAAGGTGTCCTGCGCCGCCTGCCTTGCGAGCAGGTCGAGCGCCCGGGCCTCCTCGCCTTCGGGGTGGTCGGCGACGCGCGCCAGCAATTCGCGGCGGGCTTCCCGCATCATATCGGCCTGGGCGAGGTCGTCGGCGACCTCGAAACGCGGCGGCACATTGGCCTCGAACGGGGCCGATTGCAGCACGCGCGTGCAGAAGGCGTGGATGGTCTCGATCTTCAGCCCGCCCGGCGTCTCCAGCGCCTGCGCGAACAGCCGCCGCGCCTTGTCGCGCCGCTCCGGCGAGGGGGTCGCGGCGGTGAGCTCGGCCAGCGCCTTCGCGAGATCCTCGTCGGACATCGTCGCCCACGCCGAGAGCGCCCTGAAGATGCGGTTGGCCATATTGGCGGCGGCGGCCTTGGTATAGGTGATGCAGAGCATCCGGCCGGGCTCGATATCGGCCAGCAGCAGCCGCAGCACCCGGTTGACCAGCACATGGGTCTTGCCCGAGCCGGCATTGGCCGAGACCCAGGCGCTCAGGCGCGGGTCTGCCGCCAGCGCCTGGCGCTGTCTGGTCAGCTCGGGAACGATCCGAACCGCCGTCATGCCTCGCCCTCGTCGTCGCCGCCCGAGGCCGCCGCCCACTCCTTGACGCGGGCGAGGTGGTCATAGGCGCTGGCATATTTGATGTAATCGGGCGCGCGCCGGGAGACATAGGCCTCGCGGCCGGTGCGAAGCGCATCGAGATGGCCGAGCAGGCGCTCCAGATGCCGAGCCGCGACATCGGCCAGCGTCTCGCCGCCAAAATCGAGCGGCTTGTCCTTCGCCCAGCCCTTGGGATCGTGATGCAGCTTGAGATAGATCACGCTTTTGACCGGTGTCGGGCCGATCACTTCGTGGAAACCGGAGCGCGCCGCCAGCTCCGCTTCAAGCGTTAGCTGCGGCGCAAAGCCTTTGTCCACCTGCGCCCTGCTCGGCGGCGCGCCGGTCTTGAAGTCGATGATCCGGAGCTGTGGCTCGCGGGTGATCTCGATGCGGTCGGCCCGGCCGCTCAGCCTGAATTCCGCGCCATCGGCCAGCGCAAAACGCGCCGACGTCCCGCGCTCGACGGCGACCCGCGCCAGCATCCCGCGCCGCTTCTCCTCCCAGCCGATGAAGTGCCCGGCGGTGACGCGGAAGCGCGGCCACCAGAAGGCGCGCACCTCCGGCGTCGCGTCGAAGGCTGCAAATTGCCGCGCCCCGATGGCGATCAACTGGCCATAGGCATCGGCCGGAAGCTGCTCGGGATAGGTCTGCGCGAACTCCGCGACGATGTCGTGCAGCAGGCTGCCGCGATCGGCGGCGCTGGGATCCTCGATGAGGTCGTCGAGCGCATCGAGCTTCAGGATCTTCCGCGCATGAATCTGGTAGGGGTCGCGATAGAGCGTCTCGACATCGGTGACGCTCAGCGAAAGCGGCTGCAGCGCGCGCGGCGGTCTTGGCGCGGGCCGACTGAGCGGCTTGGCGTCGGCTTGCCTGCTGAGCGCTTCCGCCAATCCGAGCAAGGTCGCCCCGGCCGCACTGGCCTTCGTCCACAAAGGCTCAGGCGTCACTGCTTGAAGCCTCAACCAGAAGCGCGAGGCGATCGTCTCCGCCTCGCCGGCCTTGCGCGCCCGTGTCAGGGTCACCTGCTTCGCCATCAGCGCCTGCACGAAATCATGCGCGGTCTGGCCGATGCGCCGCTCCGGTGGCGACAGACCGAGCTCGGCCCGCATCGGCCGGTTGATAAAGGAATCGGTTTTTGCCTCCGGCGGCCAGACCGTTTCGTTCAGGCCGCCGAGCACGACATGGTCGGCCTCCAGCAGGCGCGCTTCCAGCAGCCCCCAGATTTTTACGCGCGGATGGCCGCCTCCCGGCCGCCGGACGACGCGCTCGGCCAGCAAGCCTTCGAGGATCGCGACGAAATCGGCGGCCCGGCCGCCCTCGGACATCTCGGCCTCCGCGCCCGCCAGATCGTCGAAAAGCCCCGACAGGGCTTCGCCATCAGGGTTCGCGAAGGCGCGTTCGTTGCCATATTCGTCGCGCGAGAACGCGGTTACGGCGGCTTTCGCGGCGGAAATGACGCCCGCCAGCGAGGCGTCCGCCGCATGAAGCGCCGCGATCAGCGGGCCGAGCGCCGTGGAGACGCGGTCGAGAACCAGCGCCGCGGCCTGCTCGTCCTGCGCCGACAACCGCCGACGTGGCCCCGGCGCATGCGAATCCTTTTTCAGATCCGGCAAGTCAGTCAGAGCCGTACGCAGGCCATCGAGCCCGGCGCTCACGGAAACCCCGCGCCAGCAGCCGATTTCCAGCGAGGACGCCCCCATGCGGACCGTTTCCGCCGCCAGCCCGAGCCGACACAGTGGATGCGCCAGCAATGCGACGAGGCTCGCCGGCGTGGCATCGGCCAGCGCGGCCTCCAGAATCAGCCGCAGCAGCGCACCGGTTGGCCAGCGCGCCAAAGGCAGCCCGGCGGAATCGTCGACCTCGACGCCCCAGCGCCGCAATTCGACCGCGACGCGCTCGGCCAGACCCCGGTCTGGCGTGATCAGCGCCGCCTGCCGGCCCGGCGTCTCCAGCGTCTCGCGCAGGGCGATGGCCACGGTCAGCGCCTCCTCGCGCTCGTTGCCGGCTTCGATCAGCCGCAGCCCGGCGAAGCCCGCCGCCAGCGCCTCATCGACGCCTCGCGCCTTCAAGCCGGCCCAGGCGTCGGTAACGCTGGCCGGCAGCAGCGCCTCGCGCAGCAGGCCTGCGCGGGCGGCGCGCGCAGCGTCGGCCTCGCCGAGCGTGCGGACATCGGCCCGCGTCGCCGCCATCGTTTCCAGCAGGTGATGCAGCGCCGCCTGCGGATGCGACGGCGCCGGGTCTTTCCCGATCGCCGCCCACGCCCGCTCGTCCAGATCGAGATCGAGCCCCGGCAGCACGACGGCGCCGTTGCGCAGCCTTGCGATCGCCGAAAGCAGCCTCGCGGTTGCGGGGATCGTGCCGGTCGAGCCGGCCGCGATGATTGGGCCGGTTGCGCCCCCAGTCATCAGCCGCTCGCGTTCGGCGGCCAGCATGATGTTGCGAAAGGCGGCGGGATCGCAGGCCTGGTGGCTTGCGAGGATGTCGGGCCAGGTTTCGCCGAGAATCGCGAGGAAGCTCGCGTTGAGCTGCCAGATCCTGTCGAAGCGGGAGGCCTCCAGCATCTTGAGCGCCGCAACCTCCACGCCCTCCGTCTGCATCTGGTCGAGCAGGGCGGCGAGATCGCCCGCGAGCCCGTAGGCCTCGGCCAACGTGGCGGGCACCAGCGAGGGTTCGGACGGGTCGAGCTTCAGATGGCTGCGGTTGGCTGTCTTGCCCCACGCCTCGACCAGCCGTGTCAGCAGCATGCGCCGAACCAGCGGGTCGATCGGCGCCAGCCTTGGTCCGTCCCATCCGCCCGCGCCAATCAGCGCCGTCTCCGCTTCGTCGACATCGCCGAGCGGCACGATGCGCGGCAGCAGCAGCGGCTTGCCGTCGAGCCGCCCTGCCAGGCAAGCGGTAAAGGCGCGAGCGGCGCGCCGCGTCGGCAGATAAAGCGTGGTCCGCGCCATCGCCGCAGGGTCGGCCGGGTCATGGACCGTCCCGAAGCGCCCCTCCACCATCGCCTGCGCCAGCGTGTCGAGAAACGACGCGCCGGCGGGAATCGTGAAAAGGTTGAGTTCAGGCATGCACAGCCTGCGCGGAGGCGAAGGCCGCTTCCGCCGGGGCGATCGCTTCGGGCGTGCCGACATGCAGCCACTGGCCTTCGAGCACGAGGCCATGCAATCGGCCCGCCGCGATGGCGCGGTCGAACAGGAGATTGAGCGAGAACGCCCCGTCGGGCGTGTCCGCGAACAGTTCGGGTTTCATGATGGCGACGCCGGCATAGACATAAGGTGCGCTGGCCGCCGCGCCACGCCGCGTCAGCAGTCCGGCCTCGTCTCGGAAGAAATCGCCCCGGCCGTCGAAACCGATGCTGCCCTCGCGGCGCGCCAGCAGCAGCAGCATGTCCATGCGGTCGGCATCCCAGCCCTGCGCCATCGCGGCGACGTTGGACACGCCGGTCTCGGCCCAGAGCGAATCCGAATTGACGTGGAAGAAGGCCTGCTCGCCCAGCAGTGGCAGGGCCTTCTTCACACCGCCGCCGGTCTCCAGCAGGAGCGCCCGCTCATCGGAAATCGTGACGCGCGGGCGGGCCCGGCTGGCGACATGCGCCTCGATCAGGCTCGCGAGATGGTGGACATTCACGACGGCGTCCTCGACGCCGGCTTCCGCCAGCCGGTCGAGCGCATGGTCGAGCATCGCCTTGCCGCCGATCTTGACCAGCGGCTTGGGTAGCGTGTCGGTGATCGGCCGCATGCGCTGGCCCAGTCCCGCCGCCAGCACCATGGCGTGGCGGATCGGAGGCGAAGCAGCTTGCGTCACGCGAATCTCCCTGATTGTCGGCGCAACTTATCAGAAGCGAGTGGCGCTGGGCCAAGTCCTTGTTGCCGATTCCGCATTCGCGCCGTCGTCCCGGGCGACCGAAGGGAGACCCGGGACCCATTCCGGAACGCTTGCCGGAAAGGTTCAGGAATGGGTCCCGGATCGGCGCGGCTTCGCCGCTTGTCCGGGACGACGGGGAGAGTGTGAACGAGGGCCCGATGTCCGGGTCGATCAACCGGTCTCGAACAGCTTGGGCAGATGCGCCTGATACCAGCCCTTGAGCTCCTCGAGCGCGGGGTGTTCGAGGTTGCGGCGCAGATAGCCCTCGATGCGGGGCAGGTGCTTCAGATAGGCCGGCTTGCCGTCGCGCTTGTCGAGGCGGGCGAAGATGCCGGCGATCTTGGTGTTGCGCTGCGTGCCCATGATCGCATAGGCGCGGGCGAAGGCCGCGAGGTCGAACCCGGCATCCTCGGCCCGCCGCGCCGCGCCATAGGCCGCGAGCAGCCGCAGTTCCAGCCCGGCGGGCACATCGACTCGCGCATCCTGTCCGAGCGAGACGAGGTCATAGGCCGGGTGGCCGAGCACCGCGTCCTGGAAGTCGATCAGCCCGAGCTTGGCGTGGCTTGCCCGTCCGGGCAGCCAGATCAGGTTCGGCGAATGGAAGTCGCGCAGCGTCCAGGTCGCGGGCGCTTCCAGGATTTCGTCGAAGAGCCGGTTCCATATCCGACCGAATTCAGCCTGCGTCACCGCCGGCAGGGTCATTCCGGCGATATGGGGCGCATACCATTCGAGGATCAGCTCGGTCTCGATCGCGAGTGCGCCCCGGTCATACTCGGGCACGACATGGTCGCGCGCCTCCGCCACCGGCAGGATCGTCGGCAGGGTGTGGCGGTGCAGATCGGCGAGCAGGCGCGCCGCGGCCTCATAGCGCTCGGGGATCGGCCCGTCCGCGTCGATCACGGGCTCTTGGCCAAGGTCCTCGATCAGCAGCAGCCCGGTCGAGAGGTCCTCGGCGATGATCTCCGGCGTCGAGTAGCCAAGCGAGGCCAGCCCGCGATCCATCGCCACGAAGGCGTCGACCGTCTCGGCCAGATGGGCGATCGCCGAATAGGGCTTGCCCTGGCGGATTGCCGGGCCGTCGGGACGCGGCGGCGAAATCATCAGCACGGCGCTCAAGCCATCCTGCCGGGTCAGCCGCTCATAGGCGCGGCTCGAGGCGTCGCCCTGCATGAAATCGCGCCTGGCCATGCCCCAACCGGCCTCGTCGAGCAGGCGGCGCGTCGCCAGCGCGATCGTCAGCCGCTGGCGCCAGAGCACGCCGCCGGCAAGCGTCGCGATGCGCCCGGTCTCGGGATTCTCCGGGTCGACGTCGAGCACGATGTCGAGCCGCCGGCCGGCTGGGAGCCGCGTTCCCGCGCGGTCGGGCCATTCGACCAGCGTCACGATCGCGTCGAGATCCTCGACGAGCCCGATATCGTCGAGCTCGTCGGGCGAGCGGACGCGGTAGAGATCGGCATGCAGCACGGGGCCGCGCGGCGTGTCGTAGCTCTGCACCAGCGTGAAAGTCGGGCTCGGCGCCTCCAGCTCCGGATCATCGGCGAGTTCGCGCAGGATGGCGCGCGCCAGCGCCGATTTGCCGGCGCCGAGATGGCCCGACAGGGCGATGATGTCGCCGGGCTTGAGGATCGCGGCCAGATCACCCGCAAGGCGCGCGGTCGCCGCCTCATCCGGCAGCACGAGACGCTGCGCACCCGATTGGCTCATTCGGCGGCGTCCGACAACGGCAGGCCCTGCGACGGGAACACGGCGGTGACGCGGGTGCCCTGTCCCGGCGCCGAATCGAGCTCGACGCGTCCGCCATGCAGTTCGACGATCGAGCGCACGATCGAGAGGCCCAGGCCCACGCCACGATGGCTGGAACCGAGCGAATGGCTCTCGAAACGGTCGAACACCTTCTCCTTGACCTCGGCGGGAATGCCCCGGCCCTGGTCGCCGACGGTGATGCGGACATCGCCGCCGACGCGGCCGGCCGAGACCGTGATGGTCTGGCCCGGCGTCGAGAAGCCGATCGCGTTCGAGATCAGGTTGAACAGCACCTGCCGCAGGCGCTTGCCGTCGGCCCGCAGAGGCCCTGTCTGCGGCGCGATATCGACATGCAGCGTCAGCTTGCTGTCGGTCAGTCGGTCATGCAGGCCGGCCGCGGCCTGCGAAATTGTCTCGGCGACGTCGACCTCGGTGAGGTCGAGCGTCAGCGCGCCATTGTCGATCGTGGCGAGGTCGAGGATGTCGTTGATGATGGCGAGCAGCGCGCCCGACGAGCGCACGATGTGGGAGGTGTAGTCGCGCTGCTTCTCGTTCAGCGCGCCGATCGTCTCGGTGCCGAGCAATTGCGCGAAGCCGATGATGTTGGTCAGCGGCGAACGCAGCTCGTAGGAGACGTGATGGACGAAATCCTCGCGCAGCCGCGAGACCTTCTCCAGCGCCTCGTTCTTCTCGGTCAGGGCGCGCTCGACATTCACGCTCGCGGTGACGTCGGCAAACGAGATCAGCGTCGCCCCGTCCGGCAGCGGCACGGCCGCGCAGTCGAGCACGGTGCCGTCGCGCCGTTCCATCCGGCAGCCATAGTCCTCGCGGGCGTCGCGCACGCCGGTGACGGTGCTGTGCAACTCGCTCCAGACCTCGTCCTGCGGGAAGAGCGGCCGGCACAGCCTGACGACCTCGTCGATATGGGGCGCGGCGCTGGCGAGGTCGGGCTGGATCCGCCAGGCCTGCGCGAAGGCGGGGTTGGAGAGCTTGAGCCGCCCGTCCGAGCCGAACACGGCGACGCCCTCGCGCAGCGAGTCGAGCGTTTCCCGCTGCGTGCGCGACAGGGCGTTGAAGCGCGATTCCAGCGTGAAACGCTCGGTCACGTCGTCGAAGAGATAGGTCACGCCGCCCTGAGGGTTGGGGCTGGCGACGACATGGACGGTGCGCCCGTCGGGCAGATACCACCAGTCCTCATTGGCGCGCGTCGAGGTATAGGCCGCCTGCACGCCGGCCTTCCAGCTGCGATAATCGCCGAGTTCCGGCAGGCGGCGCTCGGCCCGCAGCCGGTCGAGGATTTCCGAGTCGCTGGGATGGCCGTCGAGAAAGGTCGAATCCATCGACCAGAGCGTATCGAAGCCGGTGTTGCGATAGACCAGATGCTGGGTTGTGTCGAAGACCGCGACCGCGGTCTTCAGCCGGTCGAGCGTGCGCACATGCGCATCCATCTGGCGCTGCAGATCGGCCCGCACCGCCTCGAGCTCGCTCATATCGGTCGCGATGCCGGCAAAACCGACCGCCGTCGGCAATTCGAGGATGTCGAGCGTGCGACGCTGGCCGGCGACGACGGCAGGCGCGCGCACCGAGAAGCTCTGATTCTGACGCCTGGCCTTCGCCGCGTCCTCGCGTTCGGTCCGGTCGAGCAGTTCGAGGCCGTTCCTGGTAGCGTCGCTGCCGTCGGCGGCCTCGACCGCGCGGGCATAAGCCGCGTTGCACCAGTTCAGCCGTCCATCCGGAGTTCGCGTCCAGGCCGGGTGCGGCAGGCCGGCGAGCAGGCCGCTCAGCGCCGCATGGTCGGAGCCGACGCGTTCCAGCTCGCCGCGCAGGGTCATCACTTCAGCGCGCTCGCCGGTCACCTCGCGGAAGCGGATCACGGCGCGCCCGGCCACGGGCCGGCCCTCGACGTCGATGAAGGCGCCGGCCTTGGCGCGCAGGGTAAACCCGAAGGCCTCGCCGCGCTCCTTCAGCGCATCGGTCGCCAGTTCGAGCTTCTTGGCGTCGGCGGGTGGCGCCCAGGAGCCATAGGCCAGAGCCAGCGCCGCGCCTGGCGCGCCGAGGAAACCGCTGTCGCCCTCGAAGATCGGCTCGGCGCCGCGCCCGTTCCAGCTCACCACCACCTGCGGGTCGGCGGCGAGCAGGGCCGCCAGCCGCTCCTGATGACCGCGCGCGGCTTCGAGCTCGCCGGCGAGTTCGCTTTCGCGGCGGTGCCAGCGCGTGCGCTCGCGGACATAGATCAGCGAGGTCGTCGCGGCGAAGACGGTGAGGCCGGCCAGCAGCAGCGATAACGTGCCGGTGCTCAAAAGGTCGGGGCGGATCGGGGCGAGCCATTCGGCCTGGGCAAGGCTGGCCGAGGGCGCCTGCGCGACGGCGAGGCCAGGCAGCATGGCGCGGCCGCGCCAGCCGCCGCTTCGTTCTTGTCGCCTCGACCGTGTCATCCTTGCTTCCATCATCATCGATCAGCGGGTCGGGCTGCCCGGTGACCCGGGCAGATCGGAGAAACCAAGCCCGGAACCGGTCGATACGCCGCCCTTCTGGACTCGACGCACGCCCGCCACCACGCCAATCACATCAGAGCATCGATCCGGCCGGCGCAAAGGCGCCCGGCCCGAATCAGCCTCACTCTAATCATCCGAGGAGTCCGGCAGGAAGTGCTTAATCGATTGTAAATCGAGCGATTCTGCTATCCGCCCTCGGAAGTCGCTGAAGGCAACAAGAGGTAGAAGCCGTTCTCCTTTGCGAGTCTATTAGTAGTGGCTGATGCCAAAAGGACTCGCATTGCTGCAAAGAAAAAGGCCCGGTGCGAACACCGGGCCTCGTCGATATTTCGGCGTTGCCGAATGTCAGTAGCGGTACAGCTCGGGCTTGAACGGGCCGGTCGGAGCCAGGCCGAGATACTTGGCCTGCGCATCGTTGAGGACGGTCAGCTTGGCGCCGACCTTGGCCAGATGCAGCGCCGCGACCTTCTCGTCGAGGTGCTTGGGCAGCGTGTAGACCTTGTTCTCGTATTTGGCGTGGTGGTTCCAGAGTTCGACCTGGGCCAGCGTCTGGTTCGAGAACGAGCAGGACATCACGAAGGACGGGTGTCCGGTCGCGTTGCCGAGATTCACGAGGCGGCCTTCCGAGAGCAGGATGATGCGCTTGCCGTCGGGGAACTCGATCTCGTCGACCTGCGGCTTGACGTTGTCCCACTTGAAGTTCTTCAGGCCGGAGACCTGAATCTCCGAGTCGAAATGGCCGATATTGCAGACGATGGCGCGGTGCTTCATCGCGCGCATGTGGTCGACGGTGATGACGTCGAGGTTGCCGGTGGCGGTCACGAAGATGTCGGCGCGCGGGGCGGCGTCCTCCATGGTGACGACCTCGTAGCCCTCCATCGCCGCCTGCAGCGCGCAGATCGGATCGATTTCGGTTACGATCACGCGGCAGCCAGCCTGGCGCAGCGAGGCGGCCGAGCCCTTGCCGACGTCGCCATAGCCGGCGACGCAGGCGACCTTGCCCGACATCATGACGTCGGTGCCGCGACGCACGGCGTCGACCAGCGATTCACGGCAGCCATACAGGTTGTCGAATTTCGACTTGGTGACGCTGTCGTTGACGTTGATCGCCGGGAACGGCATGCGGCCGGCCTTGGCCAGCTCATAGAGGCGGTGAACGCCTGTGGTGGTCTCTTCCGAGACGCCCTTGATCGCGGCCCGCGTCTTGGTGAACCAGCCCGGATTGGCCTTGAGCTCGCGCTTGATCAGCGCAAAGAAGATGGTCTCCTCGTCATTGCCCGGCTTGTCGAGGAACTCGGCCTTGCCGGCCTCGGCTTCCGCGCCGAGGATGATCAGCATGGTCAGATCGCCGCCATCGTCGAGGATCATGTTGGGCGTGCCGCCATCGCCCCAGCTCGCGGTCTTGAGCACGTATTCCCAGTACTCTTCCAGCGTCTCGCCCTTGATGGCGAAGACCGGCACGCCGGTCGCGGCGATCGCGGCGGCGGCATGGTCCTGGGTCGAGAAGATGTTGCAGGAGGACCAGCGCACATCGGCGCCGAGTTCCGTCAGCGTCTCGATCAGCACGGCGGTCTGGATGGTCATGTGCAGGCAGCCGGCGATGCGCGCGCCCTTGAGCGGGAACTTGCCCTTGTGCTCTTCGCGGATGGCCATCAGGCCCGGCATCTCGTCCTGGGCCATATTGATTTCCTTGCGGCCGTATTCCGCGAGGCTGATGTCCTTGACGATGTAATCGGATTTCGACACGGGGCGTGCTCCACTGGCTCGTTCTGTAATGACGGCCGGGTCTCTAGCAGCGTGCGCGGCGAAAGGCAATCAAAGATATAAAGATGTCTTTATATCCCTGGTTCAGAGGCGAGCCTTGGTTCGACGACTCGGCCTGGCTGCGCCAGACCAACCGATTGGAGAGTGATTTGCCCGCGTCTTCCAGCCCGTTCCGTCCGTTCCCGGCACTCGATGCGGCCGTTCTGGCGCGCGAGGCCTATGCCGCCTCGGTCTTCGACACCCTGCGCGCCCGGACGCTCGATGCCCCCGGCGTGACCCGCGCTTCCTACATGGAGGGCGAGCAGCTCGCCCACGACATCGTCGCCGCGCTCGCGCGCGATCTCGGTCTCGACGTCTCGGTCGACGCGGCGGGCAATCTCTCGGCCAGTCTCGCCGGCCGCAACCGGGAACGGCCGGTCTGGATTACCGGCTCGCATCTCGATTCTGTGCATCACGGGGGAAATTTCGACGGTGCAGCCGGCGTCGTCGCGGGGCTGGTTGCGCTTGCCGCGCTGCGTGACGCCGGCCTGCAACCGGAATGCGACATCGTTGTGATGGCGTTCCGCGCCGAGGAGAGCAGCACCTGGTTTGCCGGCCGCCATGGCGGCCATCTCGGCAGCCGCGCAGCGCTCGGCCTGCTCTGGGACGGCGAACTCGACAGTGCGATCCATGTCGCGACCGGATTGTCGCTGCGCGCGATGATGGCGCAGGCAGGCTTCGACCCCGGCTTGATCGAGACCGGGCCGCCGATCCTGTCGCCGGCCGGGATCGCGGGCTTCATCGAGCTGCATATCGAGCAGGGTCCGATCCTGGAGAACCGCGCCATACCTGTCGGGGTCGTCACCGGCATTCGCGGCGCCTATCGTGCCCGCAACGCCAAAGTCGTCGGCGCCTGGTCGCATTCCGGCGCGGTGCCGCATGAATACCGGCAGGACGCCGTCTTCGCGCTCGCCGAACTGGTCATGGCGCTCGACGGCGAATGGAGCCGCCGTCGCGCGGCGGGCGAGGATCTCGTGGTCACAGTGGGGCGGTTTTCCACACTGGCCGAGACGCATTCGCTCACCAAGGTCCCCGGCCATGTCGATTTCACGCTCGATATCCGCAGCCAGGATGCCGGCACGCTCGACGGCATGGAGGCTTTCCTGCGGACGAGCGCAGGCGAGATCGGCGCGCGCCGCCACGTGTCCTTCGAGCTCAATCCGATCGACCGCGCCATGCCGGGCAAGATGGCGCCCGCGCTCGTCGCGGGTCTGCAGGCGAGTGCGGACGGACTTGCAATCCCCTATCTGACGATGGCGAGCGGCGGCGGACACGACGCGCAGGATTTCGCCGACGCCGGCATTCCCGCCGTGATGGTCTTCGTCCGCAACGACAAGGGCAGTCACAACCCTCACGAGGCGATGACGATCGCGGATTTCATGCAGGCGACGCGCGTCCTGGTAAACAGGCTGGCGGCAATGACCTGCGTAGGGTCCGACGCCTAACGCGCGAGCTTCGCCCGCATGTCCTTGACCTGGCCCGCCGTCACTGGTGGCGCGGCATTGCCCCAGCTGTTGCGGACATAGCTAAGGACGTTGGCGACTTCGGCGTCACCGAGGTTCCAGCCGAAGGATGGCATCGCCGGCGTCGTCGGGCGGGCGGCCGTGGCCACGGCCTGGCTGCCCTGCAGCACGACACGGATCAGCGAGGTCGGGTCGTCGCCATTGACCACCGGCGCCTTGGCGAGCTTCGGGAACAGCGAGGGCTGGCCCTCGCCTGTGCTGACATGGCAGGCCGAGCAGCGGTCGAGGAAGACCGCCTTGCCCGCGACCATCATCGGATCGGTGGCAGCCAGTGGTTGCGGCGCGGGCGCAGCGCTGCCCTTCACCTCCTTGAGATAGCTGGCGACCGCTTTCAGGTCGGCGTCGGTCCAGTATTGCGTCGAGTTCGTGATGACCTCGCCCATCGGACCCGACGCAATGTCGAAGCGGTTCGCGCCGGTCTTGAGATAGGCGACGAGATCCTCCGGCGACCAGCTGCCGATGCCCCTGTGGCCGTCGCTGCTGATATCGGGTGCGACCCAGCTCTGCAGATTGCCGCTGCGCAGGAACTGGTCGGTCTTGTCCGCGCCGGTCAGGCTCTTCGGGGTGTGGCAGGTGCCGCAATGGCCCGGACCGTTGACGATATAGGCGCCCCGGTTCCATTCGGCCGACTTGCTGGCGTCGGGCGCGAACTCCTTCGGCGAGAAGTTCAACAGGTTCCAGCCGATCATCACGCTGCGGATGCTGAACGGAAACGGCAGCTGGTTCGAGACCACGCGGTTGGAGACCGGCTCGATCTTCTGGAGATAGGCCCAGATATCGGCGATATCGGCCTCGGTCATCGACGAATAGGCCGGGTAGGGCATCGCCGGATAGAGCCGCTTGCCGTCCTTGCCGACGCCCTGCTTCAGCGCGCCGCGGAAATCGTCATAGCTCCAGCCGCCGATTCCGGTCGCGGCATCGGGCGTGATGTTGGAGGGAATCAGCTTGCCAAAGGGCGTGTCGAGCGGTGCGCCGCCGGCGAAGGGCTTGCCGCCCGGCGTCGTATGGCAGGCCGAGCAATCGGCGAGCACCGCCTTGTAGCGTCCGGCATTGATCCGGTCGAACAGGTCGGAGGCGTAGCCCTTGGCTCCGACGACCGTAGCGGCCAGCAGGCCGGCGAGAAGCGCTGCTCTCTTCATGCCTGCACCAGCTTGCCGGGGTTCTTCAGATAGTGGTTGCGGATCGCATCCGCCGCCCAGAAGGCGAGCGCGCCGACCGGCCCGGTCGGGTTCTTGCCGGCATTCTGCGGGAAGGCGGACGCGCCGACGACGAAGACATTGGGCACGTCCCAGCTCTGCAGATGGCGATTGACCGCGCTGGTATTGGGGTCGGTACCCATGATCGCACCGCCGGTGTTGTGCGTGCTCTGGTAGGGCACGGAGTTCCAGCCCTTGCGCAGCTTGTTGTTGACGATCTGCTTGCCGCCGAGCGCCGTCGCGATCTGCTGCATGCGGTCGCTGACCCAGTTGGACATGCGGATGTCGTTGTCGGGGAAATCGAAGGTGACGCGTAGCAGCGGGCGGCCAAAGCGGTCCTTGTAGGTCGGGTCGAGGTCGAGATGGTTGCCACGGGTCGCGTAGGAACTGCCCTGCGAGGAAAAGCCCAGCGTATTGCCGTAATGCGCCTTGGTCGCCTTCTTCCAGGCCGAACCCCAGCGCGGCGTGCCCGGCGGCACCGGCCGGTAGGTGATCGGGCGGCCATTGGTCGGGATGCAGTTGATCCCGGCCCCGCCGACGAAATCGAGCGCGGCGTGGTCGAAGGCGTCGCCGTTGTAGTCGTCGAGCGACTGGCCGAGCGCGCCCGCAGCGATGAAGGGGTTGAGGTTCTTGCCCTCGAAGAAGACCTGCGCCCCGGCATTGGTCTGGTAGGCGTAGTTGCGCCCGACCGTGCCCTCGCCCGTCGCCGGATCATAGGGCTTGCCGATGCCAGACAGCAGCATCAGCCGGACATTGTGCAGGCCATAGGCGTTGAGCAGCACGATGTCGGCCGGCTGCTCGAAGGTCTCGCCGGTGACGTCGACATAGGTCACGCCCTTGGCGGTCTTGCCGTCGGAGGCGAGGTCGATCTTCAAAACCTCGCATTCGGTGCGCGCCTCGAAATTCGACTTGCGCATCAGCACCGGCAGGATCGTGGTGTGCGCGCTCGACTTGGAATAGTTGGCGCAGCCGAAGCGCTCGCAGAAGCCGCACATGGTGCATTGGCCCATGGCGATGCCGAGCGGGTTGACATAGGCCTTGGAGAGATTGGCCGAGGGCGTCGGGAACGGATGTAGGCCCACCGAGCGCGCGGCCTCGGCGAACAAGGTCGGCGCATAGGTCATCTGCATCGGCGGCAGCGGATATTCGCGCTTGCGCGGCCCCTCGAACGGGTTGCCGCCGGACTGAATCGTGCCGTTCAGGTTGCCGGCCTTGCCGGAGATGCCGGCGAGATACTCGAAGCGGTCGAACGAATGTTCGAGCTCGTCATAGGTCACGCCCCAGTCCTGAATCTGGAGGTCGCCGAGCCGGCCCGCGCCATAGCGCTCTGTCAGATGCGTCTTGAGCACGAAATCGCTCGGGAAAAAGCGCCAGGTGTGGCCGTTCCAGTGCGTGCCCGCACCGCCGACGCCGGTGCCGGGCAGAAACGAGCCATAGTCGCGCATCGGCATCGCCGTCTGCGACGTATTGTTGCGCATCGTCATGGCTTCCTGCGCCGGCTGCAGGAAGAGGTCCTTGCGGACGGCGTAGCGCAGTTCGTCAGGCGCATAGGCGACGTTGAAATCGGTCGCCGTGTCGCGCCAGGGTCCGCGCTCGATCGCGACGACGTCGAGGCCGGCATCGGTCAGTTCTTGCGCCAGGATCGCGCCGGTCCAGCCGAGGCCGACGATGACGACATCCTTGCGGGGCAGTTTCTTCGCCATGGGGTCCGGTCCCGCCTTACTTGCTGCCGATCTTCCACTCCGGCCGCCCGGCGATCGACAAGGGCGGCAGGGGGAAGGGCTGGTTATGGGCCGTGACATAGTCGCGGTAATCGTAGCGGGCGCCGGGAAAGCCGATGAACTTCCAGCCGGCCATGTCGCGGTTGCCGCCATAGATCGGGTCGGCGAAGAAGCCTTCCATCGTGTTCTGGAGCATGAGGTTGAAGAAGCCGGTGGCGGCGGGATAGCCGACCTTTCCGCCTTCGAAATCGGCCAGCACCTTGTCCTGGTCGGCGGGTGCGAGATCGGCGAAACCCTTGCCGGCGAACTGCGCGCGGACATGCTGGCCGAGCGCGGCAAGCCCCGCCTTGTAGCGCGCGAGCGGCCCCTCGCTGCCCTGATAGCCTTGCGTCGGCAGGCCCGGCAGGAATGGGCCCAGCATATAGAGCCGGTCCGAGGTGCCGTAGCTGCCGGCAAGCTGGCGGTCGATGAAGCTGGCGCAGCCGGCCTCCTTGCCGCCGATGCTAAGCTCGTCGGCCGGAATCAGCCGGTCGACGACCGCCTCGACCATGCGGGCTTCGTCGGGGGTGAAGACGTACCAGCGCCCGCCTGGCAAAGGCTCGGGCGGCAGCGCCGCGAAAGGCTTCCACGGCAGCTTGCCGGAATGCTCGGCGGCCTTGGCGCCGCCGATCGAGGCCGCCAGCAGCGTCATGCCTGTCGATGAAAGAAAGTGCCGGCGGCTCGGGCGGAACGGGGGGATGGGTGTCATGCCGGCCTCGATCGTCCGCATCGCCGGTCGGATCAGCCGGCGTCGTTGCGGACGAGTGCGAGGCTCTTCCCTGGAATGAGAATAATCAACACCCGGCGTGAGCGGTGCAGCCATCTGCCGGGCGCATGGAACCTGCGCATGATCTGCGGTTCCGGTGAATGCCGGCCGCGATCCGCAGGCCGCGTTTGCGCCCTATTCGCCCTCGCCGAACCTGTCGGCGACGAGGGTCTCCAGCGCCTTCAGCGCTTCCTTCGCCTCGCGGCCCGTGGCGACGACGGTGATCGTCGAGCCGATGCCGGCGCCCAGCGTCAGGATGCCCATGATAGAGGTCGCGCCGACGGTCTCGCCGCAGCGGGTCACGGTGATGTCGGCGTCGAAATTCGAGGCGCATTGCACGAATTTCGCCGTGGCACGGGCGTGCAGCCCCTTCTTGTTGACGATCTGGAACTCGCCATAGAGCGCGCCAGCGGGCACCTCGACCTCCGGGCAGTCGCAATCCTCGGCATCCTGCCCGTCGCCCACCGCGCTTGCCTTCATTTCCCCGCCAGCACGCGGCTGGCGACGGTGATGTATTTGCGGCCGGCATCCTGCGCGCTGGTCACGGCCTCGTCGAGGGTCTTCTCCTCGCGCACGCTGGCGAGCTTGATCAGCATCGGCAGGTTGACGCCGGCGACGACGTCGATGCGGCCGGGCTCCATCACCGAGATGGCGAGGTTGGAGGGCGTGCCGCCGAACATGTCGGTCAGCACGATCACGCCCTTGCCGGCCTCGACCTCCTCGACCGCGGCGATGATATCGCGGCGGCGGCCTTCCATGTCGTCATCGGGAGCGATGGCGATGGTGGCGAGGTTTTTCTGGGGTCCGACGACATGTTCGAGCGCGGCGCGGAATTCCGTCGCCAGATGCCCATGCGTCACGAGGACGAGTCCAATCATTCACTATGGCGCCTGGAGAGCGCGCTTTGCGCCCGGAAAGGTCGCGGTTTATGCGGCAGGTGCGAGATATGCGCAAGCCGGCTCGCTTAAAACTTGTCGAAATCGCGACTCAAGTCTCATCCAGAAACAATCGCAGCGCCGCCAGCACCAGCCTCTCGTCGCCGGCGCGGCCGGTGAGCGCGAGACGCGGCAGCGCGATTCCCGCCAGCTGCGCCACGAGATCCTCGGGCTCCGGCATGCGCGCCGGCTCCTCGCCCAGGAGATCGACGATCAGCCGAACCACGACCGCCGGCAGATGGGGCTCGGGCGTCAGGCCGAGTCCTCGCCGCTCGATGATGCCCTCCAGCGGCGCGACCGGGCGCGCCAGCAGCCGTCCCGAGCGGACTTCGATCTCGCTGCGGTCGTCGGCGACCAGCCTGGCGAAGCGCCCGCCTTGCGTCGCCGCCGCGATCAGCGTCAGCGCCAGCGTCGATTTGCCCGCGCCCGACGCGCCCCGGATCAGGATGCCGGCCTCGCCGACCGCGACCGTGCTCGCGTGGATTCGGTCGGCGGCTCCGTCGCCGGCGGCGTCCATCCGCGTCACGAGGTCTGCTGCACGGCCGGCAGCCGCACGACGAAGCGCGCGCCCAGCCGCGGCTGTTCGCCGTCGGGTCCGGCTGGCCCGAGCCGGTTCTCGGCCAGGATCGTGCCGCGATGCGCCTCGATGATCTGGCGCGAGATCGAGAGTCCCAGCCCCGAATTCTGGCCGAAGCCCTCATTGGGCCTGTCGGTGTAGAAGCGCTCGAAGACGCGCTCCAGCGCGTGGGGCTCGATGCCCGGCCCCTCGTCCTCGATGGTGACGACGACGTCGCCGCCATCGCGCGACAGCATCGCCCTGACCGGCTTGTCCGCCGCCGAGAACGAACGCGCATTGTCGATCAGGTTGACGATGACCTGGCCGAGCCGGGAATCATGGCCCATCACGAGGAAGCCGTCGCGCCCGCCCGCCCGCTGGCCGCGCCGCTCGGTGACAAGGTCGATGCGGGGCTGTTCCTTGCGGCGGGTCTCGTTCTGCACGGACACGACCGTCTCCATCACCTGAGCGATGTCGACAGGCGCAGCCTCGTCGCGGGCAAGCTCGGCGTCGAGCCGCGAGGCGTCGGAGATGTCGGAGATCAGCCGGTCGAGCCGGCGCACATCGTGCTGGATCACCGCCAGCAGGCGGCCGCGTGAATCGTCGGATTTGGCGAGCGGCAGCGTCTCCACCGCGCTGCGCAGCGAGGTCAGCGGATTCTTCAGCTCATGGGCCACATCGGCGGCAAAACTCTCGATCGCCTCGATCCGGCTGTAGAGCGCCTTGGTCATGTCGCGCAGCGAGCCGGAAAGATGGCCGATCTCGTCGTGCCGGCTGGCGAAATCGGGGATCTGTTCGCGCGATTTCACGCCCTTGCGGACGCGCTGGGCAGCGTCCGCCAGCCTGCGGATCGGCTCGGCGATGGTACCCGCCAGCAGCACGGACAGCACGATCATCACGCCGGCGGCGACCGCGAAGACCTGAAAGATGGCGTAGCGTTCGGAGGCGATGATCGCGTCGATGTCGCCGCCTTGCGTCGAGAGCAGCAGCGCGCCCTTGACCGCGCGGAAGCGCTGCACCGGCACCGCAACCGAGACGATGGTCTGGCCGCGCGTGTTGACGCGCACGACGCTTGCGGCGATGCCATTGAGCGCGCGGGCGACCTCCGGATAGGACTTGCCGTTGGCGTTCTCGAAGTCGTCATAGGTCGGCAGATCGGCGCGGCCGAGCCGGTTGCGCAGCAGGTTCCAGGTGCGCTCGAGCAAAGGCGGCTCGTCGGGCTCGCCGACGCGCGGCAGGTCGAGCCGGAGCACGTCGCCGCGCGAATAGAGATTGCGCGAATCCAGCGTCAGCAGCCCGTCCTTGTCGTAGACCCGGGCGCGCGTCTTGGTCGGCGTCACCAGCCGGCGCAGCAGCGGGGCGACCTTTTCCGGGTTGATCGAGAAATCGAGCGGGTCCTCGGCAATGCCGGCGCTCTCGCCTGCCTGCAATTGCAGCAGCTTGTCGGGGTCGATGGTGATGGTGTCGGTCTCGACCGTGGCCGAGGCCGAGATCGCGCCGGCGATGATCTCGCCTTGCGTCAGCAGGCTCTGCACCCGCGATTCGATCAGCCCCTCGCGGAACTGGTTGAGGTAGAGGAAGCCGAGCAGCAGCGCCACGAGCCCGGCGAGGTTCAGCACGACGATGCGCCGCGTCAGGCTGGAGGCGGCGCGCGAGGAGATCGCCCTCAAGCTGCGCCGGCCGAACGCGGACAGCCGCTTGCGCAGCGCCGGCGTCAGGCGCTGCGGACGGGCCTCCGCTCTCCGCTCGTCCTCGATCGTCGCCATCTGGTCCTGGAGCGCCCTGTCCTGCTCGTCGGTTTCCCTCAGCCCTCATCCTGAGGGGCCGCGAAGCGGCGTCTCGAAGGATGCACCAGCGCACACTGAACATCCTTCGAGACGAAGCCGGTGGCTTCTCCTCAGGATGAGGGCTGAGGCTGCAACCAGAGCGCCTGAATTTTCAGCCTTCCTTGAAGCGATAGCCGACGCCGTACAAGGTCTCGATCATGTCGAAGTCGACATCGACCTGGTTGAACTTCTTGCGCAGGCGCTTGATGTGGCTGTCGATCGTGCGGTCGTCGACATAGACCTCGTCGTCATAGGCGGCGTCCATCAGGGCGTTGCGGCTCTTTACCACGCCCGGCCGCTGCGCCAGCGACTGCAGGATCAGGAACTCGGTCACGGTCAGCGTCACCGGCTCGCCTTTCCAGGTGCAGGTGTGGCGCTCGGGGTCCATCCGCAGCAGGCCGCGCTCCAGCGCCTTGGCGTCCTCGCTGCGTGGGGCGGCGCCGGGGTCCTTGGCGCCGGCGCGGCGCAGGATCGCCTTGACGCGCTCGACCAGCAGGCGCTGCGAGAAGGGTTTGCGGATGAAATCGTCGGCGCCCATCTTCAGGCCGAAGAGCTCGTCGATCTCCTCGTCCTTCGAGGTCAGGAAGATCACGGGAAGATCCGACTTCTGGCGCAGGCGGCGCAGCAGCTCCATGCCGTCCATGCGCGGCATCTTGATATCGAAGATCGCCAGGTCTGGCGGGTTCTGCTTCAGCCCGTCGAGCGCCGATGCACCGTCCGTATAGGTCATGATCCGGTAGCCCTCGGCCTCAAGCGCGATGGAGACCGAAGTCAGGATGTTGCGGTCGTCATCGACCAGCGCAATGGTTGGCATAATTGTCGGGGCCTCTTCGGCTCGTTGCAATGAAATGTCCACTCGGGTCAGAGAGCGGCCAAAGCATGGCTGCAATCTAGCGGCGGCGTGGCGGTTTCGCTATGGCTTAACGTAGCGCGCTCGCAAAAGCTCCCTGCGGGCTGTTCCCGCGCCTCGAACCGCCATCTGCGGGCCGCCATCCTGATCGCGAACAGCCGGAGGCAACGGGATGTCAGAGGTCGTGTCGGAACCGGCGATCACGCCGCGGGGCCTCGAACTCGGCGGCTCGGCGCCGGCAGCCTTCGACGCGGTGGCGATGGCGCGGCAGGTTTTGCGGACCGGCCGCACCGGCGCGCTGGCGACGCTCGATCCGGCCAGCGGTTTTCCGCTCGCGACGCTCGTCAATGTCGCGACCGATGTCGACGGCACGCCGCTGTTGCTGGCGTCGCGGCTGTCCTTGCACCGGCGCAATTTCGAGGCCGATCCACGTGCTTCGATCCTGTTTGCGGCGCTGGGCAAGGGTGACCCGATGGCCAATTCGCGCCGGCTCAGCGTGGTCGGGCGCATCGAGCGAAGCGATGATCCAAATGCCCGCCGGCGCTTTCTCGCCCGCCACCCCAAATCGAAGCTTTACGCCGACTTCCCCGATTTCGACCTGTTCCGGCTGGCGGTCGAGGGCTTCCATCCCAATGGCGGCTTTGCCCGCGCCGCCGATCTGAAGACCGGCGACATTCTGCTCGATCTCGCCGGCTGCGAAGCGCTGATCGAGGCTGAAGGCGGCGCGGTCGCGCATATGAACGAGGATCACGCCGACGCGCTGTCGCTTTATGCCACGCGCCTGCTCGGCGCAGCCGAGGGGCGCTGGCGGACGTCGGGGCTTGATCCCGACGGGATTGACCTCGTCTGCGGCGATCGCTCCGAGCGGCTGGCCTTTCCCGAGCGGGTGACGAGCCCCGGAGCCCTGCGCAAGACGCTTGCCGAACTCGCCGCACAGGCGCGCGCCCTGGTCTGATCGCCGATTCACTACGTCGATCTTATTCAACCGATTTAAAGGAGTTTCTTCGTCCCCGCGCCTTTCCGGACGCTTGAGCCGGCGTCATCATCGGCCTAAAGACCCTGCCACTGAATTTTTAAGACCCATCTCGTCTGCGGCATCGGATTCATGCCGTGTGATTTCAACATAACGCCGCGCCTTTAGTTCTGGCGCGCGTCGGGAGGATTCCAGTGCAGACCATCGGTCAGTTCAACACAGCGCATGGCGTCGAGAGCTTCGGCTTCCGCAAGCTGAAATCGGTCGCCTGGAACCTGCAGGCGCCGCAGCTCTACGAGCAGGCGTTGCAGCGTGGCGAGGCCGGGCTCGCCGCCGGTGGCGCGCTTTGCGCCGACACGGGCACCCATACCGGCCGCTCGCCCAAGGACAAGTTCGTCGTCCGCGACGCCCTGACCGAGGGCACGGTCTGGTGGGAGAACAACGGCGCGATGTCGCCGGAGCATTTCGAGACGCTGCTCGCCGATTTCCTCGCCCATGCCGAGGGCAAGGAGCTGTTCGCGCAGGATCTCTATGGCGGCGCCGATCCGGCCCACCGCGTCAGGGCGCGCGTCTTCACCGAGTTCGCCTGGCACTCGCTGTTCATCCGCAACCTGCTGATCCGGCCCGAGGCCGAGGATATCGCGGGTTATGTGCCTGAGCTGACCATCGTCGACCTGCCGAGCTTCAAGGCCGACCCCAAGCGCCATGGCTGCCGCTCCGAGACCGTGATCGCGATCGATTTTTCCCGCAAGATCGTGCTGATCGGCGGCTCGGCCTATGCCGGCGAGATGAAGAAATCGGTCTTCACCTATCTGAACTACACCCTGCCGGCCAAGGGCGTGGTGCCGATGCACTGCTCGGCCAATGTCGGCTCGAAGGACGATTCGGCGATCTTCTTCGGCCTGTCGGGCACCGGCAAGACCACGCTCTCGGCCGACCCAGACCGCACGCTGATCGGCGACGACGAGCATGGCTGGTCGAAGAACGGCATCTTCAATTTCGAGGGCGGCTGCTACGCCAAGACGATCAAGCTTTCGGCCGAGGCCGAGCCGCAGATTTTCGCAGCCTCGCAGCGCTTCGGCACGGTGCTCGAGAACGTCGTGCTCGACGAATACACCCGCGTCGTCGATTTCGATGACCAGACCAAGACCGAGAACACCCGCTCGGCCTATCCGCTCGACTTTATCCCCAATGCCTCGCGCACCGGCCGCGCCGGCGTTCCCAAGAATATCGTCATGCTCACCGCCGACGCCTTCGGCGTGATGCCGCCGATTGCCAAGCTCACCCCGGCCGAGGCGATGTATCACTTCCTGTCCGGCTACACCGCCAAGGTCGCCGGCACCGAACGCGGCCTCGTCGGCGTCGAACCGGAATTCTCGACCTGCTTCGGATCGCCCTTCCTGCCGCGCCATCCGTCGGAATACGCCAATCTGCTGCGCGATTTCATCGCCAAGCACCACGTCGATTGCTGGCTGGTCAACACCGGCTGGACCGGCGGAAAATACGGCGTCGGCCGGCGCATGCCGATCCGCGTCACCCGCCGCCTGCTGACCGCTGCGCTGGATGGTTCGCTCAACCGCGCCGATTTCCGCCGCGACCCCTATTTCGGCTTCGCGGTGCCGACCTCGGTGCCCGGCGTCGAGCCGCACATCCTCTATCCGGTGAAAACCTGGGCCGACAAGGCGGCTTTCGCCGAGACCGCAAAGAACCTGATCGGCATGTTCCGCGAGAATTTCAAGCGCTTCGAGGGTCATGTCGACGATGCGGTGAAGGCCGCCGCGCCGACGAATTCCCTGGCGGCGTGACTGGCGTAGGCATCGCGATCTGTTACGAGAGGCGGCGATGAGCCGCCTCTTTTTCGTTGCGCTGCAGATTCTGGCGACGCTTGCCGTCGTGGCGGCGGGCCTGTGGGGTGCTGGCCTGCTGTTCTTCCGTTTGTCCGGCACGATCGCGATGGTCGCCGCGATCGGCTTCGGGCTCGCGGGCCTTGCCGGCGCGATCGGTATCTGGACAGGCGCCGCGCGCCTTCCGCTCTCCTTCGCCATCATCTTCCTCGGCCTGCTCGGCTGGTGGAACGGCCTGTCACCGTCGCATGACCGCAACTGGATTCCAGAACTCGCCCGCCTGCCGCAGATTGCGCGCGAGGGCGAGACCATCGCCGTCACCAATCTCCGAAACTTCCGCTGGCGAAGCGAGGCCGACTACGACCAGAACTGGGAGACGCGGCGCTACGATCTTGGCGGGATCGAGGGCGCGGACCTGTTCCTGTCCTACTGGTCGGGCGAGGCGATCGCCCATCTCCTGGTCAGCTTCACCTTCAGGGATCAGCTCCCGCTCACCTTCTCGATCGAGGTCCGCCGCGAAAAAGGCGAGGACTGGTCGTCGCTCGCCGGCTTCTTCCGCATCTACGAGATGGCCTATGTCGCCGCCGACGAGCGCGATATCGTCGCCTTGCGCAGCCACGCCCGCAAGGAGGATGTTCGGCTGTTCCGGTTGGCGGCGACGCCCCAGCAGGCGCGCGACGTGCTGCTCGCCTATGCAGCCGACATCAACCGGCTCGCCGCCAAACCGCGCTGGTACAACACGCTGACGACCAATTGCACGACGGTGGTCTATCACCTCGTCGGCTCGGTCGCGCCGCGCTGGCGCTTTTCGCTGCCGCTCGATCCGCGCGTGGTGCTCTCTGGCTATCTGCCGGGTTATCTACAGCGTATCGGCGCTCTGCGCGGCGACATCCCACTCGACGAACTGGTGCGGCAGGGCAAGATCAGCGAGAAGGCGCGGGCGATTTCGCCGGATGATCGGGAGTTTTCGCGGAAGATTCGCGAGGGCGTCCTGGCAGGGCGGCCGTAACAGCCGCGTCATGGCCGGGCTTGCCCCGACCATCTCGAAAACCAGCGTCCGGTCGCGTCATCCTCGGGTCAAGCCCGAGAATAACGGCGCAATCTCATCTGAAGAACACGAACGTCGCCAGCACGAAGGTCGGGATCAGCACCGCGCCCGACCAGAGCATGTAGCCGAAGAAGCTGGGCATCGCGACCTTCCGGTCCTTGGCGATGGCGTAGACCATGAAGTTCGGCGCGTTCCCGATATAGGAGTTCGCGCCCATATAGACCGCGCCCGAGGAGATCGCGGCCAGCGTCAATGCGCCAGCGTTCATCAGCTTCTGGGGGTCGCCGCCGGCAAGCTCGAAGAAGACGAGATAGGTCGGCGCATTGTCGAGGAAGGACGAGAGCGCACCGGTGAGCCAGAAATAGGCGGCGATGTTGGGGCTGCCGTCGGGCTGGCTGACCAGCGCCACCAGCGAGGCGAACGCGCCGGCCTTACCTGCCTGCAGCATCGCCAGCACCGGGATCATGCAGATGAAGATGCCGGCGAAGAGTTTCGCGACCTCCTTGATCGGCCCCCAGGAGAACTCGTTGCCGGCGCGCACCGGGCCCGGCGTCAGTTTCAGCGAGAGACCGGCGAGCCCGAGCAGGATCGCGTCGCGCACGATGTTCTGGAGTTCGAGCCTGATGCCGTGGATTTCGAAGGCGATGCCCGGCTTCCAGTTCGCCGACAGCAGGATGGCGAGGATGACGCCACCCAGCAGGGCGATATTGATCTTGCCGTAGAGCTTGATGGCACGGTCGGGCGTCGGGTCCTTCAGCGCAGGCATGCCCTCCTCCTTGCGGTAGAACCAGACGTCGAGAACGTAGAACACCGCCAGCACGACGGCGAAGACGAAGGCGGTCTCATGGGCGAGATGCGTCGTCGTCCAGAAGAAATCGACGCCGCGCAGAAAGCCGAGGAAGAGCGGCGGATCGCCGAGCGGCGTCAGCGCGCCGCCGATGTTCGAAACCAGAAAGATGAAGAACACCACGACATGGACGTTGTGGCGCCTGGAATCATTGGCGCGCAGGACCGGGCGGATCATGATGATCGAGGCGCCCGTCGTGCCGACGAAACTGGCGAGGAACGCGCCGATCGCCAGCAGCACCGTGTTGGTCAGCGGGGTGCCGTGCAGATTGCCCATGATCAGGATGCCGCCGGCGATGGTGAACAGCGCAAACAGCAGGATGATGAAGGGCACATAGTCGAGCAGGCCGGTATGCAGCAGCGCGCCAAAGGTCGGATCGAAACCGCGCGACAGCATCAGCGGAGCCAGCGTCAGCACGGACCAGAAGGCGGCGAACTTGCCGTAGTTCAGCTCCCAGAAATGCGGGAACAGCACCGGCCCGAGCGCGATCGAGAGCAGCATCCCGGCAAACGGCAGAGCCCATGCGGCGCTCAGGGTCGCGCCGCCGATATCGCCGGCGGCCAGCGCCGCGCTCGAAGCCAGACACAGCGCGAAAACCACGCCGATCCGCGTCAAAATCGTCTTCAAGGCTCCATCTCCCGCCTGTCCGGCGCGCGCGCGTCATGCCCGGTTCATATCGCTGGGTAAACGATGCCCGCCGGGCTAGCAACCGCCGGCCAAATCGGTCTAGCTGCGGCTTGAACGATAAAAAATCGAAGGGAAATTCGATGCCGCGATTGCTCCTGTCCGGCCTGCGCGCCGTTCCCGCTTTGGCCGGCCTGATTTTGCTTCCGGCGCTCGGCGGAGCAGCCCAGGCGCAGGTCGCCATCGCCGAGATCAGGGCACAACTCGTGCTCGAGCGCTCGGGCAAGCTGTCGGACAATCTCGTCGGAGCCGACAGGACCTTCCAGGACACGCTCACCGGCGAGGGAGAAATCGCCGAGCCTGCCGACGCTGTCCTGATAACGCTGGTCATGACCGGCCCCAAAAACTCCAAGTCATCGGTCAAGATCGCCCGCGATCTCGTCGTCGTGACCGTGAGGC
This sequence comes from Allobosea sp. P2_A10, assembly GCF_056405115.1. NCBI lineage: Bacteria > Pseudomonadati > Pseudomonadota > Alphaproteobacteria > Hyphomicrobiales > Alloboseaceae > Allobosea > Allobosea sp. P2_A10. The sequence goes on from NZ_JBFUCS010000007.1 coordinate 164,911, forward strand.
AGAAGAGCAAGACCGGCGAGAAGGTCCTGCTCAGCCGGCCTTATGGCGGCTTCCTGTTCGGCGAGACCGGCCGGATCCACAAGGCTTTCCTGCTCGACAACGCCACCTGCGCGCCGCTCTCGATCGAGGTCAGGGTCGGCAAGAGCAGCAAGAATGCGAAGGTCGATTTCGCCTGCAAGGAGCCGGCGGCCTAAGCGTCCGGCGGTCCCGTTATCGCGCCATTCATCCTTGTAGAATAATCTCCTCCTTGCGGCGTCCCGCCCGCAGCCTGATTCGGGACCGACCATGTGCCGTTTTCTCGCCTATGCCGGCGCGCCGATCTTTCTTGAAGACTTCGTCGCCGCGCCCGTCCATTCGCTGATCCACCAGTCTCTCCATGCCGAGGAGACCAAGACCGGCACGAATGGCGACGGCTTCGGCGTCGGCTGGTATGGCGAGAAGGCCGAGCCCGGCCAGTACCGCGAGATCAGGCCGGCATGGTCGGACGAGAACCTGCTCTCGATCGCGCGTCAGGTCCGCTCGCATCTGTTCTTCGCCCATGTCCGCGCCGCGACCGGCACGGCGACGACGCGGGCGAACTGCCACCCGTTTTCCCATGGCCGGCATCTGTTCATGCATAACGGCCAGATCGGCGGCTACGGCCTGATCCGCCGCAAGCTCGAGGCGCTGATCCCAGACGCGCTCTACGACGCGCGCGTCGGCACGACCGATTCGGAAGCGATCTTCCTGCTCGTTCTGGCGCGGATGGCTGAAGGCGCCTCGCCCGGCGCGGCGCTCGCCGGCGCGCTGACCGACGCGCTGTCCCTGATGCGGGCGGCCGGCATCCGCGAGCCCTTGCGCTGCGCCGCCGCGCTCGCCGATGGCGAGACGATGCACGCCGTGCGCTGGTCGTCGGACGCAAAGCCACCGACGCTTTATCTCTGCGATCGCGGCGACAGCGTCGTCATCGCGTCCGAACCCGTCGATGCGGCGCGCGATTGCTGGCAGGCCCTGCCCTGCAACACGTTGGTGACGGTCAAGGCGGGCACGGTCGCGCTCTCACCCTTCGAGGTCGGGCTGAAGCAGGCGGCGTGAGCGCTTGCGCCTCGGCGCAGCGTGAGCCACATCGCCAGGTCATGCGCGCCTTCGACACAGTCCTGCCCATCGACGCGGCTCTTCCCGAGCTTGCCGCCGCGCTGCGCGCGTCGAGCAACGCCGTCCTCGTCGCGCCGCCCGGCGCGGGCAAGACCACGCGCGTGCCGCTGGCGCTGCTCGACGAACCCTGGACGCAAGGTGGCAAGCTGATCGTGCTGGAGCCGCGAAGGCTTGCGGCGCGCGGCGCGGCCAACCGCATGGCGCAGACGCTGGGCGAGCGCGTCGGCGACACCGTCGGCCTGCGCGTCCGTCTCGGCTCGAAGATCGGGCCGAAAACCTGTATCGAGGTCGTCACCGAGGGCGTCTTCGCCCGCATGATCCTCGACGATCCCGCGCTGAACGGTGTCGCAGCCGTCTTGTTCGACGAATTCCACGAGCGCTCGCTCGATGCCGATTTCGGGCTGGCGCTGGCGCTCGACGCGCAATCTGGCCTGCGCGAGGATCTGCGCATCCTCGTGATGTCGGCGACGCTGGACGGCGCGCGCGTCGCCAGACTGCTCGGCGACGCTGTCGTCATCGAGAGCCAGGGCCGCGCCTTTCCCGTCGAGACGCGTTATCGCGGCCGCGACGCGCTCAAGCGCATCGAGGATCAGGTTGCCGATGCCGTCCTGCAGGCGCTGAACGAGCAGCCCGGCTCGCTTCTCGTCTTCCTGCCGGGGCAGGGCGAGATCAGGCGCGTCGAGGAGCGCCTGCGCGAGCGCATCCGCGATGCCTCCGTCGAGATCGCGCCGCTCTATGGCGCGCTCGATCAGTCCGAGCAGGATCGCGCCGTGCTGCCGGCGGCCAATGGCCGGCGCAAGGTCGTGCTGGCGACCGCGATCGCCGAGACCTCGCTGACGATCGAGGGTGTCCGCGTTGTGATCGATTCAGGGCTTGCCCGCGTGCCGGTCTACGAGCCCGATATCGGCGTGACCCGGCTGGAGACGCGTCGTGTCAGCCGCGCCGCCGCCGATCAGCGTCGCGGCCGCGCCGGCCGCACCGAGCCCGGCATCTGCTACCGGCTCTGGGAGGAGGCCGGCACCGGCGCGCTCGAAGCCTTCGCGCGGCCCGAAATCCTCTCCGCCGATCTCGCGCCCCTGCTGCTCGACTGCGCCGCCTGGGGCGTCAGCGATCCCGCCAGCCTCGCCTTCCTCGATCCGCCGCCCGCGCCTGCCCTGAAGGAGGCGCGCGCGCTGCTGGCGAGCCTGACGGCGCTCGACGCCGACGGCCGCATCACGCCGCAGGGCAAGGCGCTCCAGGCCCTGCCGCTGCCGCCGCGTCTGGCGCGCATGGTCGTGGTGGCCGCAGGTTTCGGACAGGCCGGCCCGGCTGCAGACCTCGCGGCGCTGCTGGTCGAGCGCGGTCTCGGCGGCGACATGATCGATGTCGCCGAGCGGCTGGAGCGCTATGGCCGCGAACGTGGCGGGCGCGCCGCCGATATGCGTCGTCTCGCCGAAGGCTGGGCGCGCTCGGCCGAGCGCACGATCTCGGCTCAGCAGAAGATGGCGCTGTCGCCCGGTCTGCTGCTGGCGCTGGCCTATCCCGACCGCGTCGCCAAGGCGCGCAACCCCGGCTCGGGCCAGTATCTCCTCGCCAATGGCCGGGGCGCGGGGCTGGAGCCGTCGCAGCGTCTGGTGCGCGAGCCTTGGCTCGTCATCGCCGAGATGACCGGCGCGGCCCAGCAGGCCCGCATCATGGCGGCCACCGCCATTGCCGAGGACGATCTGCTCTGGCTGGTGGCGCAGGGGCTGGCGCCGTTTGGCCTGGAGGAACGCGTCGAAACGCTGTTCGACCGGGCAGCCCGTGCGTTGCGAGCCCGCGCCGTCAGGCGTTATGGCGCCCTGACGCTGTCGGAGCGACCGCTGCCCGCCGCTGCCAGCGCCGGCAACGCCGAAATACTCGCAGGCGGCATCGCCGGGCTCGGCATCGGCCTGCTGCCCTGGACGAAGGCGCAGGCGCAACTGCGCGAGCGCGCCGGCTTTCTGCGGCAGGCCGACGGCGTCGACAGCCCATGGCCCGACCTGTCGGACGCCGGCCTTGCGGTGGCTCCCGGGGACTGGCTCGCGCCCCACATCGTCGGCCGCGCATCGCTGGCCGCAATCGAGCCCGGCGATCTCGATGCCGCGCTCGCCGGTCTGTTGCCCTGGGATCTCAAGCGCCGGCTCGACGCCGAGGCTCCGACGCATTTTGCTGCTCCGACAGGCTCGCATCTGGCGGTCGACTATGCCGCCGAGGCCGGCCCGACGATTTCGGTTCGCGTGCAGGAACTCTACGGGCTGAGCGTCCATCCCGCGCTGGCCGGCGGGCGGGTGCCGCTCGTGCTGGAGCTGCTTTCGCCCGGCCACAAGCCGATCCAGATCACCCGCGACCTGCCGGGCTTCTGGCGCGGCTCATGGGCGGCGGTGAAATCGGAGATGAAGGGGCGCTATCCCCGCCATCTCTGGCCCGACGACCCCGCCGCAGCCCTGCCGACGACGCGCGCGAAACCGCGGGGAACCTAGTTCCCCATCCGGTCGCGCCATTGCCGCTCGCCGGCGAGGCAACTCGCGTTGTTGCCGCTGGACTGAGCTTTCTGGACGACCGCCTCGCCATCCAGCGGCATCTCGGCGATCTCGCGCACGAGCTTCGTGCGGGTCGCATCGACGAACTGATGCCGCTCGCGGATCGGGATGACGAAGGCGCCGATGCCGGCGACGACGCAGTCCTTGTAGTAGACGTCGAGATTGTCGATGTCGAAATAGCTGGCCTGCTTCAGCATGATCGGCAGGCCGTTGATGTTGATGCCCTTGGCGGCGGCCTCGTCGCGGGCCGCCGTGACGGCTCGGCCGTCATTGTTGGCGCCATCGCCTGAGATGTCGATGACCTTGCGGAGTGCCAGGACGTTGGACTGTTCGAGCATGCTCACGCCAAGATCGATCGCCGCCGAGATCGATGTGCGTCGCCCCCGCCGCGTCGGGGCTTCGCCCAGTTCCTCGGCGAAGGCCATCGCCGATTGCGGGCCGTCGATGATCGTCCAGGTTTTGACGATGTGCTTGAAGTCGCTGCCGGCCCATTCGAAATAGGCGACCGCGATCTTGCCGATCGCGCCCTTGGCGATGGCGTCGTGCAACTGCTTCGAGCGGAACGCCTCGATATAGCCGTTGCGCTGCAAGGCGAGCTCGTCGAGATCCATCGAATAGGACACGTCGAGCGCCAGAACGAGCGCGACATCGACCTCCTCGCCCGGCGTCGCCACGGTCTGCGCCCTCGGCGCGGAGCCGATCAGCAGGCCCATGGCCGTGAGACTCAAGAGACCGAACAGCCAGCGCCGCATCGTCACCTCCATCACCCTGTCGCAACGGCAGTGTGCGCCGGCTTTGCTGTTCCGCCAAGGGCGAAAGCTGGGCAGGTGGAGGCTGAAATCATCGCAATCGCGTGACGCTGGAGCGGTGTTTCCAGTGCCTGCGTGGCTCAGGCCGCGCGCCGGGCTTCGACGATGCCGATCGCGGCGGCGACGACCTCTTCGATCGTCAGCGCCGAAGTGTCGAGCAGGACGGCGTCGTCGGCCCGCTTGAGGGGAGCATCGCTGCGGCCCGAATCACGCGCGTCGCGCCGCCGGATATCGGCGAGAATGCCCTCAAAAGTGGCAGGCTCGCCGCGGCTCGCCAGTTCGCGGTGCCGGCGCGCGGCGCGCACCTCCGGCGTCGCCGTGACGAAGAGCTTGGCGCGCGCCTGCGGGCAGATCACGGTGCCGATGTCGCGCCCGTCCAGCACCGCGCCACCGGCCTGCGCCGCGAAATGGCGCTGCCTCGCGATCAGGCCGCTGCGCACCGCCGGCATCGCCGCGACGACGGAGGCCGCCTCGCCGATCTCGCGCCCGCGCAGGCTCTCTTCTCTGAACGCTGTCTCGTCGAAACCGGCAACGGTCGCCGCTGCCGCGGCGGTGTCGTGGATGTCGTGTCCGGCGTCGAGCATGGCCCTTGCGACCATGCGATAGAGCAGGCCGGTATCGAGATAGGGCAGGCCGTAATGCGTCGCCAGCCGGCGCGCCAGCGTGCCCTTGCCCGAGGCGGCGGGGCCATCGACGGCGATGACGTACCGGCCTTGCCCGTCGTTGGGGCTCATCCTATCTCGCCTCCGAGACCGTTCATCAGGGCGATGAAGCTCGGAAAGCTCGTCGCGATCATCGCGCCGTCATCGACTGTCATCGGCTTTTGCGTCGCCAGCCCCATCACCAGGAAGCTCATGGCGATGCGGTGGTCGAGATGGGTCGCGACCATGCCGCCGCCCGCGACCGCGCCGCCCGAGCCCTCGACGACGAGGTCGTCGCCCTCGATGGCGCAGGTGACGCCGGCCGCCTTGAGGCCGGCCTCGACAGCCGCCAGCCGGTCCGATTCCTTGACGCGCAGCTCCTGCAGCCCGCGCATCCGCGTCGTGCCCGTCGCGAAGGACGCGGCCACCGCCAGCACGGGATATTCGTCGATCATCGCCGGCGCGCGCTCGGGCGGCACCGTGACGCCCCTGAGGCTGGACGCCCGCACGCGCAATGTCGCCACCGCCTCGCCGCCCTCATTGGCCTCGGCTTCGACGGTGATGTCGGCGCCCATCTCGCGCAGCGTGGTCAGCAGCCCGCTGCGCAGCGGGTTGGTCATCACGCTTTCCAGCACGATATCGGAGCCCGGCACGATCAGCGCCGCCACCAGCGGGAAGGCGGCCGAGGACGGATCGGTCGGGACCACGATCGGCGCGGCCTGCAATTCGGGCTGGCCCTTCAGCACGATGCGACGGCCATGCTCGCCTTCAGGCGTCACGCGGACATCGGCGCCGAAATGCGTCAGCATCTTTTCGGTGTGATCGCGCGTCGCCTCGACCTCGATCACCGTCGTTTCGCCCGGCGCGACGAGGCCCGCCAGCAGCACGGCGGACTTGATCTGCGCCGATGCGACCGGCGTGCGATAGGTGATCGGCACGGCCTCCTTCGGCCCGCGCAGGGTCAGCGGCACGCGGCCACCGTCTTCCTGCGAGACGATCGTGACGCCCATGAGTTCGAGCGGATCGAGAATGCGCCGCATCGGGCGCTTGCGCAGCGAGGCGTCGCCGTCGAAGGTCGTGGTGATCGGGTGCGCGCCGCAGACGCCCATCATCAGGCGCGAGCCGGTGCCGGCATTGCCGAAATCGAGTACGCTTGCCGGTTCGCGCAAGCCGCCGACGCCGACGCCCCTGATCCGCCAGGCGCCTGGCCCGTCATGGTGGACGATGGCGCCGAGCGCCCGCGCCGCGGCGGCCGTGCGCATCACGTCCTCGCCCTCGAGCAGCCCCGACACGGTCGTCTCGCCGATCGCCAGCAGGCCGAAGATCATTGCCCGGTGCGAGATCGATTTGTCGCCGGGAACGCGGACGCGGCCTTTCAGCGCGCCTCTGGCGCGGGCCGTGACGGGAAGCGGGTTGTCATGATGCGACACGGAAACGGACTCGATCGGCTGCTCGACAGGGAGGCAGGCTGCCTAGCATGAGCGCTTCGCCTGCGTCACCCGCGCACAGCGATGAAATCAACATTTGACAGCGCCGCCTGCCCCGACTAACGGACGCGCCTGCTTTTCAGAACATGAATGATTGAAGGTCCGACGCAGTGGCGAAACCGGAACTTGGTACAAAACGTGTCGACCCGACGACGGGTCGCAAATTCTACGACCTGAACAAGGATCCGATCGTCTCGCCTTATACGGGGCAGTCCTATCCACGCTCGGTGTTCGAGCCGCAGGCGAAGGCCGCCGCAGCGGCCAAGCCCGCCGCTGCAGCCGCCGATGACGAGGAAGAGGCCGAGGTCGCCGACGGCGCCGTCGAGCTCGTTTCGCTCGACGAGGCCGACGCCGAGGCTTCCGAGAAGGAAGCCGTCGTCACCAGCGAGGACGACATCGAGGTCGAGGACGACGTCGCGCCAGATGACGACACGTTCCTCGAAGAGGACGAGGAAGGCGATGACGACGTCGCCGACCTGATCGACGGCGACATCGAGGGCGACGAGGACGTCTGACGCTTTCGCGCGTCGGCAGCCACGGCGCCGTGAATGCGGGCGCCTGGAATGAATGTCGCGAAGGCTGCAATCGGCGCTTGAGTCTTGGTGCCCGCCCGCCTATAGAGCGCTTCGCCGCTGCCAAGGCAGCGAGCCGGCTTCGACATGCTCCGCCTTGCGGAGCGCGAGCAGCCGGCAGGAACGACCCGGACTGATCCCCAAATCAGTCCATCAGTGGGGCCATAGCTCAGTTGGGAGAGCGCTTGAATGGCATTCAAGAGGTCGGCGGTTCGATTCCGCCTGGCTCCACCATCTCTCCTCGCTAAATCGACAAGATAACTTGGAAGCGTCCGAGATTCGCGCGGCCTGCGCCGTAGGCGTCGAATCTTGCGGATTGCTCGTTGGAGCTCGCTGGATTTCGTTCCCGCGTTGTCTCGCCGTCGTGACGATCATGGCCTCACGCGATGTGGAACCGCCTCGCATTGTCTCCTGGGCTGGTCATTGTCGCGCTGACGCTGGTGGCTGCTCGGCGGCTTCGGATGCGAGATGAATACATCCGGATGCGCGACTGTCAGGCTCGACTTGTCCGCGGATTCCCTTCGCGTATTTCTGCCGGCATTGGGCGTGGGCGCCGTCCTGATCGCGGCCGGCTTCTGGACAATGCGGCAGGCTCGCTTGACGAGGGTCGAATAGCTGGTTTGCTGCTCAAGATGCGAAATGGCGAATGACGCGTTTCTGAGCCGGAAATCGCGATGGGCCGGATCTTGTGGTTCCGCCCGGAGTTGGAGCGCTGAAGCGTCACCTTCGAGCCGCTCCAAAACCGGTCTCGCGCGGGCGGACCAAGGGATGTCGATGTATAGCCAGACCGCCAGATTGTCCCTCCTGCTATTCGCGTTTTTCGCGCTTCCTGCTGTCGCGCAGATCGTCGGAACGCCTGGAAACGGCCCGCTTACGCCTGGTGGTCCAAGACAGGGACTTGGCCCTCCCTCGATCACAGACAATGTGCCGGACCTTCGATTGCGTTCGGATGGCGCGGGCATTCCAGGCGCCGGAGCACCTGTGGGCAATGGCGGCGGCTATGGAGCGCGGACACCGCCCGACGCCAGGCCCGCGCCGGGCTACAGGGTCATGGAACGCAGAGCGAAGGGCCGGCATTGCCGGGTGCGCAAGCAGATCTGCGTGAGCAGGAGCGCGATGCCTATCGGTGCGAGTTGCTCATGCCCGACGGTTCACGGCAGCCGCGTTCACGGTCGGATCGTTCCCTGACAGACAACCCAAGTAGTGCGGCAACTTCGTCGTATTAGCCAGCGCGTCTCACCAGCAGAAATTCGTACCACCGATGACCAATTCTTGTGGTATTGTCAGGGCGCGGCGTGAGTGGAGGACCTTGCGCAATAACGCTTGCGGATTCCGCTTGGTCATGCTTGATCACGCCCCGCGCACGCAAATATGCGGCGGTCCTCGGGGGAGCGAATATGAAATCGATCACGGTAGTTCTGCTGGGCGTTGCTCTGTCTGCCTGTAACCAGACGAGCCAGACAGCGGAAACGGTTCTGGCGCCGCAATCGCCGCCTGTCCTTGCGTCATCCGGGCAGCGCGTTGCGCCATCCGATCTTCCCGACGAGCCGGCCGTTGCTCCACTGTACGAGCCGCTGATCGATACCAATCGTGTCAACATGGCCAAGCTCAGGAAGGATCTCCAGGAATGCAGGGGGCAGGCGGCCCCGCAGGAGGCGGCCGCCCGGCGTGCGCAGCAACAACAGGCGACGGGCGCTGCCATTCAGGCGGCAGGCGCAATCGCCAGCCTGATTCCGGTTCCCGGCTTTCGGCAGGCTCATATTCTGGCGGGCGCATCGAACGCGGTTCAGTCGGCCGGGGCGAATACGGCCGGCAATGCGGCTGAAGCTGGCGCGCGGGCGATGGAAGATTATGTGCTCGTCGTCAACGCCTGCATGGAGCACCGCCGTTATCGTCTGTTGCGGGCGTAGTTGCGCCGCGCAAAGGCAGGCCGGGGCGCGCTGCTACCTTGTTCGTGGCAGGTCGGGATGGCCGCCTCGCGCCGGACGGATTGAAGCCAACGGCCCGTCCGTTGCCGTGAGAGGGAACCGATGAAGCGTTTCCTTGGGATGATCGCGATCCTGACGATCGGCGGCTGCGTATCGCCCGGCGACGACGCGGGCATCTCCCGGCAGACGCCCGCGCGGCAGCCTGACGAGCGTCGTGTCGAACCGCCTCGACAGCGGATCGAGAAAGCCAGATGCCGCACGCACTGGATCGGCGACCGGACCCTGACGGAATGCAGCGAGGGGTCGTGAGAACGGCTCTCGAGCGCGCGTTCCCGACCTGACGGGGCCGCCTCGCCCGCATTGTCGAGACTGTTGCAGCCCGATTGGTGCGGAACGCCGATCAGGAACTGTTTCGGCGGAGACGGACAAGAAAACATCCGGAAACGAGCATGATTCGACTCTCACGTTGAAATCAGCAACCATCGGTTGTCGATTGCATCGAGCCGTTCGGCTCGACGTTGCGTGCGGGGCCGGCGATGTGGGTGAGCGGGCGCGAGGACACGGTGCCGCGGCCGCGCGAGGCGACTCCCGGACTTCCAATCGAGATCGCCTTCCTGGCCCGCCACGGCATTGCGCCGCGTGAACTCGCCGTCGTCGCCGCCCGCGCCGCGCGTCTGGGCGTAGACGCCTCGGCGGAGATCATCGCGTCGGGCGTGATCGACGAGGCGGCGTTCTATTGCGCGCTTGCCGATGAACTCGGGCTTGCCTTCCACGACGGCCGGCTGCCGTTCCGCCCCGGCGGCGGTTATGGCGCGATCCTGCGCGAGGGCATGGCGACGGTGGCCGGCGGCGGTCCGTTCCGGTTTGCGATCGCGCCGGAGGGACGCGCGCTGCGGCGGCTGCTGGAGGCGGGCGCGCGCCGTCGTCGGGACATCGCGGTGCTGACACCGGGCAATTTCGCCGCCAGCCTGCGCAAAGCGAACGGCCCGGCGCTCGCGCGCCACATCGCCGGGCTCGATCGCGCCGGGCTCGCCCGCGAAAGCGCACGCACCGGCGCAAGCCGTGGCCAGAAGATCGCGGCGGGCATCGGCGTGGTGACGACCGCCTGGTTCGGGACAGGCGCGCCGCTGGACGCCTTCTTCACGCTTGCGCTGCTGTTGGGTCCGGTCTTTCTCGGTCTGATCTATCTCAGGCTTGCCGCCTGCATGGAGCCTGTGCCGGCGGATCTCTGGCTCAGCCATCGCTGGCGCGTCGATGACAGCCGCCTGCCGGTCTACACGGTCGCCGTGCCGCTTTACCGCGAGGAGGCGGTGCTGCCGCAACTCGTCGCGGCGCTGACAGCGCTCGACTATCCCCCTGCCAAGCTCGACATCCTCCTGCTGACCGAGGCCGACGATGCCGGCATGGCCGGGGCGCTGGCCGGGCTCTCCCTGCCGCCGAGCTTCTCGGTGGTCGTTGCCCCGCCCGGCTGGCCACGCACGAAACCGCGCGCGCTCAACCTCGCGCTGCTCGAGGCCAAGGGGACGCTCTTCACCATTTTCGATGCGGAGGACATCCCCGATCCCCGGCAACTGCGTCTCGCGGCAGCCCGATTCCTGAACGCGCCCGAGGAACTCGCCTGCCTGCAGGCCAGGCTCGCCATCGACCATGCGGGCGAGGGCGTCCTGCCCGCACTGTTCGCGCTGGAATATGCCGGTCTGTTCGAAGTCGTGAATCCCGGGCTGCTGACCGGCCGGCTGCCGATCCTGCTTGGCGGTACCTCCAATCATTTTCGGACCCGCGCCTTGCGCGCCGTCGGCGGCTGGGATGCCTGGAACGTCACCGAGGATGCCGATCTCGGGCTGCGCCTTGTCCGCGCCGGCTATCGGATCGGAGATCTCGCGTCGCGGACGCGCGAGGAGGCTCCCGTCACCGTGCCGGCCTGGCTCAGGCAGCGTTCGCGCTGGATCAAGGGCTATATACAGACCCTCGTCACCCATCTGCGCTCACCCGGCCTGTTGCTGCGCGAAGCCGGGTTCGCCGCCAGCCTGACCTTCATGGCGCTCGCCTTCGGCACTGTCGCCACCGCGCTTGGCTATCCCGTTTTCGCGGCGGCGCTGGTCCTGGCCTGGCTCGATGGCTCGCTCTGGCTGTCGATCGGCGGTCTCGGCCACGCCGCTGCGATCATGGCCATCGTCGTGTCGCTCTTTGGAACCGTCGCGATCCTCGCGCCGCCGGCGCTGGGCGCGCTGCGCGGCGGCAAGCCGCATCTCCTCGTGCTGGTACCGCTGCTGCCGCTCTATTACGTCCTGGTCTCGGTCGCGGCCTGGCTCGCTTTCTATGAGTACCTGACCGACCCGCATCGCTGGAACAAGACGATGCACGGGCTGTCGCGCCGCAGTACCGGCTCGGCGTCCGGCGGGTCTCGGCTCACAGATGCCGCAGCCACTCCGCCGCCGCCTCTGCAGGAGGCCGCTCGCTGTTGAACGAGCCGACGAAATTGCCGGTCTTGTCCATCAGATAGACCAGCGCGGTATGGTCCATCGTGTAGTCGCCATCCTTGAGCGGCACTTTCTTGGCATAGGCGCGATAGGCCTTCACGGTGGCGTCGATCGCGGCGCGGTCGCCGGTCAGCCCGATGATGCGCGGATCGAACGAGCCGAGATAGCTCTTCAGGACGTCGGGCGTATCGCGCTCGGGGTCGACGCTGACGAACAACGCCTTGAGCTTCTCGCCCTTGGGGCCGGCCGCACGCAGCGCCTCGGAGATCTCGAACAGCTTGGTCGGGCAGATGTCCGGGCAATGGGTGAAGCCGAAGAAGATCAGGAAGGGCGCACCACGCAGCTCCCTGTCCGTGACGACCTTGCCGTCCTGGCTCGTCAGAGCGAATGGCCCGCCGACGCCAGATGTCGCGCTCTGGCCTGCCCGGTTGGGCGCGAAAGTGACGAAGGCGGCCACCGCGAGGGCGGCCGCGCCCAGCAGGAAGACGACGAGAGGCAAGACGAGTCGGCGGTTCACAGGTAAAGTTCCGAAGCGTGGGAGATCGGTTTGCCCTAGAAGCAGGCGATGATGGTGGCGATGAGGCCGTCGGTGAAAAGCCGGTCGCCCTCGCGCCACCACAGCAGCAGGCCGGCCAGCAGCAGGCTGAACGCGCCGCCCACCAGCAGCAGAACGCCGGCGCGCGAGGGCGCGACGGCCTGCTCAACGATATCGTCGCGCGCTTCGCTCATCGGCGGAACATAGACCTGCCCGGCCGCGGCCGGAAGCGGCGTCCGTGACGCAGGGGATTTGCGGTGGAGGTGTGCCGCTTTTTTCAGCTGTCGTATTGCGGTGTGACCTCGTGTAACCGTGTCGCGCAACGCGGCGGGGGTCGATCGTGATGAGGACAGGCGGAAGCGCCGGGCTTGCGCCCGCGCATGTCGGGGATAGGCCGTCGCTATCCCTTGCATCGACGTCAGCCGACACCGGCGAGCACACCATCGGCGACCGGCTCGACGGCCTCGGCCTTTCGCGGCTGCATCTGGCTATTCTCTTCATCTGCGCGCTGGGCTTCGCGGCCGATATCGCGGAAGTCGTTCTCAGCGGCGTGCTCGCCGCCGTGTTCCTTGGGCCGCCCTACGCCACGCCGCAGTCGGCCGTCTCGCTTCTTCTCGCCTCGGTCTATGCCGGCGGCGCGATCGGAGCCCCGGTAACGGGCTGGCTCGCCGACCGCCATGGCCGGCGCGTGGTGCTGCAGAGCGCGCTCGCGACCATCGCGGTGAGTTCCTTGGCCGCCTCGGCCAGCGGCGACATCGGCACCATGACCGCCTTCCGTTTCATCTCCGGCTTCGCGATCGGGGCCTATCCGCCGCTGACCGCGAGCTATCTCTCGGAAATCCTGCCGCCGGCGCGGCGCGGCGCGCTGATGCTGGCTTGCGCCGGGGTTGCGTCGCTAGGCGCGCCGGCCGTCATCCTGCTGCTGCGTGCGCTGTCGCCCTCGGCTCTGGGCATCGAGGCCTGGCGCTGGGCGCTCGCGGCCGGCGGCGCGGCCGCGCTTTTGGCGGCGGCCCTGTTCTCCGCCGTTCCGGACTCGCCGCGCTGGCTCGCCGCGCGCGGCCGTCACACTCTCGCGGACCGGGCTTGCCAGCGTTTAGAGCGTTCGGACAGGGCGCGGCGCTATCTTCAGCCGGCGCCGCCCTGCTCCGCTGGCGTCGCCGAAGCGCCTGCCGGCCGTCTCGACTCGCGCGCGGGCTTCTTGCGTCGAAGCGCGTTCCTGTCCGTGCTCTACCTGCTCGGCCCTTGGGCGACGCTCGGCTTCCCCCTGCTCAGTGCCGCCGTGATGCTTCAGAAGGGCTTTTCGGTTGGCGATTCCGTGCTGTTCGCCGGCCTGGCGATGCTTGGCCCCACGCTTGGCAACTTTGCTCTGGCGCTGATCGTCGATCGGGTCGGCCGCCGCCCGCTGCTGACGCTTTGCGCGCTGGCGATGGTCGGCCTCGGGGCCGCGTTTACCACGGCGACGGCGCTGGTTCCGCTCGTGCTGATCGGCCTCGCATTCAACCTGACCGCAGCCGTCTACGGCACGATTCTGGCGCTCTATGCAGCCGAAATCTTTCCGACGAAGCTGCGTGCGACGGCGACCGTCGGCGCCTGGGGAGTGGGACGCCTGGTCTCGATCTTCGTTCCCCTGGCGCTGCTGCCGCTGCTCACCGGCTATGGCCCTGCCGCGATGTTTGGCGTCATCACCGCGACGCTCTTGCTGAGCGCGATCATGATCGTCTTCGCCGGCCCGCCCGAGCCGGCCCGACGCAACCTCGCCTGATCGGGTCGCCGTCGTTCAGATGCGGTGAAACCAGCCGAGCAGCGTGCGTCCGAAGCCGGCTTCACCCGCATCGCGTCCGGCTGAGCCCGCGCCGCGCGAACGCAGATCGCCGGGTCGAACGCCGAAGCGCGCAAGGAAGACGCGGCTGAAGTGCGATTCCGAAACGAAACCGTGCGCATAGCTGATCTCGGCGATCGGCAGCCGGCGGTCCGGCAGGCGGACGATGGCGTCGTAGGCGCGGTCGAGACGCCGCGCCTGGATATGCGCGGTCACCCCGCCCTTGGCCTCGAACATGCGGTAGAGCGTGCGCAGCGACACGCGCAGATGCGCGCTGATCGCCGCCGGTGCGAGCTCGGGGTCGGCGAGGTTGCGTTCGATATAGTCGTGCGCCATCGCACGCAGCGTCGCCTCGATCGGCGTCCGGAGTTCATCGTCGATATGAGCCTGGCCGAGCAGCGCGCCCGTCAGCAACACGCCTGCCGCCTGAGCGCCCGCCGCCGCTTCCGGCAGGGACAGCGTGTCGGCGTTCTTGTAGAGCGCGCGCAGATGCGAGGTCAGCAGCGAGAGGCCCGGCGTCTGGCCGTTGAGCACCAGACCGTGGATGTCGCGGTTCGCCCATTCCGCGCCGAGCGCCTTGCGCGGGAAGGTCAGCCCGATCGCGTCGTAATCCGTGGTCGTGTTGGCGAAGGGGCGCGACAGATCGACGAGGCGCACGCAGCCCGGCCCGCCGCGAGCCGAGCGGCCGTCATAATCGCCCGACCATGAGCCCTTCGCATCGTGGATCAGCATGACGTGGTCGACGCCGTTGCGCCGCGTATGCGTGCGGGTGCGCCGGAAGGTCTGGCCGACCGTGCGCGCCCGCCCGAGCACCGCTCCCGACAGGTCGACTTTTTCGAAACGGCCATGAAATTCCGGCGCGGCCACCTCTGCGTCGAAGAACTCTGCATGGGTGGCGCGGTAGCAGTCCAGTGCGTCGCGGTTCTCCGGCGACAGCACCAGATCCAGTCGCCTGGGGCGTTCGATCTGCGATTGGCTCATTTGCGCCGTACGATCCGTCAGGACCCGTTGGTTTTTGCCGCAGAATCGCTCGCCGATTAACCTTGGCGCCCGATTCCGTCATCCTGGCAGCGTGAGTCAAGGGTTTTGGCGCGGACAGGCATAGGCAGACTCGCAGATTCGTTAGATAAGCGCTAACCATACGTTACGGATCGATTGACGTTACGAGATTTCTTTGGCGCCTGAGCCGGATGCGGCATCCCCCGCGGCCGGGTTGAGCGCGACCTGAGCCCGACGCCTGATGTCCCGTGCCATGCCTGCCGCGTTCGCGACAAAGATAGCCAGAATTGCGGCGAACCCCGCCGCAAGGGCTGGCTCGTCGGTTCTTGGTCCGCTTCGCCAGCGCTGCCTTGTCGGGCAGGTCATGGCGCTCGCGCTGTGGAACGCGCCTGCCTTCGCGCAGAACATCATCACGCCCGACGGGCGCACCCAGACCAATGTCGCCGTCAGCGGCGCGACGACCACGATCACCACCCAGACCGTGTCGGGCGGGGCCGGCTACAACTCGTTCTCGCGCTTCGAGCAGTCGGCCGGCACGACGGTCAACATGCATCTGCCGCAGAATACGGCGGCGCTGGTCAACATCGTCCGCAACGGCCCCGTCGTCGTCAACGGCATCCTGAATTCCTACAAGAACGGCTCGATCGGCGGCCACGTCTACTTCTCGGATTCGGCCGGCTTCACCGTCGGTCCGTCGGGCGTGATCAACACCGGCCGGCTCACCGTCAACACGCCGACGCGCGAGTTCCTCGATCAGGTCATCGGTCCCAATGGCGTCGTCAACGAGGCGGCGGCGGCGAGACTCAGGGCCAACGACATTCCGATCTCGCCCGATGGCGCGATCACGATCGAGGGCCGGATCAACGCCAGGCGCGGCGTGACGCTGCATGGCCATTCCGTCAGCGTCTCCGGCCAGATCGCGGCCAACGCCGCGCCCGTCGGCATCGGCGAGCGCCGCCAGCGGCACCAGACCGCCTTTGCCTCCAGCGTCAACACCAGGGGCGTCAGATATGGCGGAGCGATGGTGGCGCGGCGCGGCGGCGGCATCGAGATCGTCGCGGCCGGGACGGCGCGTATTTCCGGGACCTTGCGCGCCAACGCGACGGCGCGCCGTTCCGCCGGCACGATCGTGGTGCGCTCCGGCAAGGGCACGACGATCACGCAGACGGCCAGGCTGAGCGCGACCGGCGCGGCGCCCTCGGCGAAGCTCGCCAGGTCCGCACCGGGCGCGACGGCGCCGCTGGTCAACACCGGCGACGGCGGCAAGATTTCCATCACCTCCGATGCCGCGATATCGATTGCCGGCGGCGCGCGCTTCGACGTCAGCGCGGCGCAGGGCGCGGCCGGCAAGGGCGGAGAGATCAGGGTTCTGGCGGGGACCGATCTCGACGTCGCCGACGGGGCCGTTTTCCGCAGCAAGGGCGGTCTGACCGGCGATGGCGGTTTCACCGAACTCAGCGCCAGGCAGACCGTCAGGCTCGGTGCGGTCGATGTCGATCTCTCGGCGGGCTCCGGCAAGGCCGGCCTGCTCTATATCGACCCGACCGACCTGATCATCGGCACGGGCGGCAGCGCCAGCATCATCAACGTCACCGGCACGGATGTGTCGTTGCAGGCCGACAACAGCATCACGATCGCCGCCGACGGCGTGATCGACACCCGCCAGTTCAATCGCGCCGCCAATGGCGGCGTGCTCTCGGCCGCCAACCCCTCGACCGGCGCGTCGGGCTCGATCACGCTGACCGCGCCGAACATCAGCGTCTTCGGTTCGCTCCTTGCCGGCGTCAGCACGGGCAGCGCGTTCGCGGCGGGCGACGTCACGCTGGATGCGACAAAATCGCAGATCCTGGTCGGCGGGCTCGCCAGCGCGACCTCGACCATCGACATCCACGGCACGATCACCGGCAAGGACGTCTTGCTGAAGACGGACTCCACCGCGATCGCCTCCTACACCAATTCGGCCGTCGGGATCGTGACGGCGGCGGCGCAGACGGTCGTGGCGGCGGCTCTCGGCCTGAACGGCGGCTATGTCGCAAGCGAGGTGCTCAGCCGCGTCCGCATCGTCGACGGGGCGAGCATCACGGCGACGAACGACGTCTCGGTGATCGCCAAGGGCAAGCAGGAAGCCTCGATGCCCGCGATCACGATCACGGGGGCCAACGCCTTCGGCGGCGCGGTCTCGATCGGCGAGATCAGAGGCACTGTGACCACCGACATTGCCTCCGGCGCGACGATCAATGTCGGCCGCAACCTCGCCGTCCGGTCCGAGAACGACGTCAAGCTCGGCGTCACCGCGCTCACCGTCACTGTCGGCACGGCGCTGGTGGCGGCGACCGTCGCCTATGGCAATGTCGACGTCACGACCTCGGCCAAGGTCCATTCCGGCGCAACGATCACGACCAGCGGCGTCAGCAATGTCAGCGTCACCGCGTACAACACCAACTCCTTCTCGACCGGCGCCACCGCCGTTGCGGCCTCCGGCGGCGTTGCCGGCGCCTCGTTCGCCTGGTCCGAGTACAAAGCTGAATCCGAAGCCTTGCTCGGCGCGTCGCTCGGCACGAGCGCCAACAAGGTCCAGAGCGTCACTGTCTCGGCCGTCACCGACACGGCCAAGAACGCGACCAGCGCCTCGACCACGGTCGGCGACAATTTGATCTTCAACGCGGGCCCGGAAGGCACGACCGTCTCGACCCTGCTGAGCCAGATCTTCGGCAAACTGTCGAGCGCCTCGTCGAGCGTCCCGGTCAAGGCCGGTAGCGCGGTCGCCATCGCCGACAGCAATCTCAGCGCCAAGGCCTCCATCGCAGCCGATGCCGGCGCAGCCGCGCCGACGATCCATGCGTCAGGCAATGTCGCGGTTGCGAGCCGCCAGTATGATTTCGGCGTGCGCCTGATCGCCGATAGTTCGGTCAACTCGAAATCGAAGGACCCGACCGCGGCGCAGCCCGAGGCTCAGGTCTCGCTGTCCTTCGGCATCGGCGTCGGCAACTACAAGCACGACTCGACCGCCTTCATCGGCTCCGGCGTCGAGATCAACGCCTTCCGCGCCGGCGTCGCCGCCACGAACGAGATGCCGATCTCGAACACCTGGACGAATTGGGCCGGTCTCAGCGAGACGATTTCGCACATCAACGGCAATCTCGGCATCGTCAACAACATCATGACGAGCTACGCCAACGCCAGCTCGCAATCCTCCGAGCTCGGCCTGGCTGGTTCGGTCGGCTATTTCCGGGCGAACAACGACACATCGGCTTATGTCGCCAGTGGCGCCACGATCAACACGACGTCCCTGAGCCCCGCCTGGACGACGACGCTGGCCAATGGCTACGTCCAGAACTTCAGCCAGGCCGTCAGCGTCGTCGCCGATACCACCATCCACAGCATCGACGGCGGGGGCAATTTCGGCCTGACCGGCGGCGTCAACGGCGGGGCGGGCTCGGCCGCCGGCGGTACCCTGATCACCAGCGGCCGGACCAGCAAGACCGTCGCCGCCATCGCCGACGGCGCGACGATCATCACGTCGGGGCTGGCCGTCACCGCGACGGCATCGGACAAGATGTTCCTGGTCGTGACCTCGTCGGGCAAGTCCAAGGGCGTGGCCCTGAACGGCATGGTCGGCCTGGCGGGGCTGGACAACCAGACCGTGGCCTCGATCAGCAACCGCGCCCTCGTCACTGCCGATGTGGTGGACGTCAGGGCGGAGCAGTTCATCTCGATGTTCTCGGTCAGCGGCGCGTTCGTCCTGGCCGGGGCCGATGGCAGCGCGTTCGGCGTCTCCATCGGACGGATCGACGCCACGACCGTGACGCGCGCCTATATCGGCGACAATTCCGACGATCTGTCGGATGGCCGCCTGCACGGCGCGGGAACCGCTTCCGGCCTCATCCGCACCGACTCGCTGACGGTGCAGGCCGCGACCACCGGGCGCCTGACAGCGGCGTCGATCGCGGCGGCCGTCGTCGACGGCACGGATTCGATGACGCTGGTCACCGACGATCCCTTCTTCGCGGCCTCGACGGCCGCGAGTTCGGCCGGAGGTGGTGGCAAGCCGTCCTTCGCGCTGGCTGGCAGCGCCGCCGTGGCCTCGACGCAGCTCGGTACGTCGGCCTGGATCGACGGCGCCAGGATCGAGAAGAAGACGACCTCCCTCACCACCGCCGCAACCGCGCTGAATTCGACCATCATCGAGATCGGCTCCGGCTCGGCGGCGCTCGTTCTGGGGCTCCAGGGCGGTTCGAGCGTTTCCCTGGCCGGAGCGATCGCATTCGCCAAGCTCGACAACAGCACTGATGCCCGGATCACCCAGTCGACCCTGAGCGATGTCGCAGACACGCAGGTCCAGGCGATCGCCGGCGGCCGCGTCACGGCCGTGGGCCTGGGCATCGCCGGCGCGATCGAGGGCACGGGGGCCGCAGCCATCTCGGCGGCGCTCGGGCTGGTCACGAACCGCGTCTCGGCGTCGATCTCCGACTCGACGCTGCTGGGCGCGGCCAACGTTCTGTCGAACCTCGTCACCGTCAACGCCTACCAGACCACCGATATCGGCATCGGCGGCGGCGCGGCCTATTTCGGCGCGAAGACCGGCGTCGGCCTCGCGATCACCTATGCCGAAACCCGCGACCCGTCCGGACAGGACGCGGTCAGCGCGAAAGTGACGCGCTCGCGCATCGAAGCCGTCGATGGGCTCGTCGTCACCGGCTCATCCGCCAGCCGCATCGTCTCCGGCGCGATCAGCGCCGGAATCGGAGGCAACGGCCTGTCCGGCTCGCTCGTCTTCAACAGCGTGACGCCGACGGTCCGGGCCTCGATCGACGATGACTCCGCCCTCCCGCCGACGATCACCCTCAGCGGCAATGTGGTCGTCGTCGCGGACGGCAGCCGCGACAGCGCGCTCGACGCGATCATCACCGGGCGCCAGCTCTTCACGGCAACCGACACCAGCCAGATCGACTTCACGGGCGCCGTCACCAATGCCGGGGCGGCCAACCCGACCGGAGCGTCGATCCTCGCCATCGCCGGCGCCGTCCAGGGCGGCGACAACAATATCGGCGTCGCGCTGCTCAGCAACCGCGTCGCGCAATCGCATATCGCCGAGATCCAGGGTGCGCGGATCACCACGACGGGCGACGTGATCGTGCGCGCGCAGGACGGCGCGATCATCACCGGCGTCGCGGTCGGCCTGGGCGTCGCCACCGGCAAGTTCGCGGGCGTGGCCTCGGTGACGCTGCAGTCGATCGACAATGTCGTGCGCGCCGGCATCACCGGCACGAACGCGATCGTCACCGCGCGCGATATCTCCTTGAGCGGCAGCGCGACCTCGTTGATCCGCGGCACCGCCGGCTCTCTCGGCCTGAGCCTCGGCCAGGCCGCGGTCGGGCTGTCGATCGTCGACAACAGCATCGACAGCGAAGTCGGCGTGGCCATCGAGGATGCGCGCCTGCGCGCCTCGGGCGACGTCGTCGCGAAAGCCGAGTCGGATTCGCGGATCACGACGCTCGCCATCGGCATCGCGATCGCGCGGCAGGCCGGTTTTGCCGGCTCCGTCGCCACCAGCAGCATCGGAACGGACGTCACTGCGGCCGTGAAGCGCGCCGACATCATTGCCGAGAACAATATCGGCGTGATCGCGACCAATCATGACCGCATCGCGGTCTCGGCCGGCGCTCTCGGCGCTGCCGGCGGCACGCCAAGCGTCGCCGGCGGCCTCTCCGTCGTCAACAACACGATCGGCGGCAGCACGGTCGCCTCGGTCAGCGAAAGCAGCACGGTCGATGCGCGCGTCAACGGCACGGGCTCGCTCGCCATCACCAGCGGCGCTCTCGTCACCGCGCCCGATCTCTCCACCCCGACCGGTCCGTCTACGACCTTCCCCGACCTTGCGATGGCCACGCGCAATGTGCGCGGCCTCGCCGTGATCGCGACCTCGCAGCAGGCCGTGATGGCGAATGCCGTCACAGCCGGCATCGCGCTCTATCCTCTCAGCGGCGCCGTCGGCTACGTCACCATCCGCAACAATCTCGGCGGCGAGACGCTGGCCTCGATCGATACGAGCACGATCGACACGCGGCTCGCCGGCGGCCAGACCCCGACCGCGATCGTGGTCGATGCGGCGAGCCATTCCTATGCCGGCAGCTATGTCGTCGTCGGCGCGATCGGCGGCGTCGCCGGCGCAGGCGCGGACGCCAACACCACGCTGAGGCGCCGGACCAGCGCCTCGCTGAACAATTCGACCACCGGCACCATCGCCACCAGCCAGGGCGGCCTTGGCGGCGTCGGCGCGGTCCAGGTCGCGGCGACATCCTCGCAATCCTCGACCGGCCAGACCATCGGCTTCTCCGTCGGCGGGCTCGGCGCGGCGGCGAGCGGGCTGGTCAACAGCTTCGAGGCGGTCACGACCGCAAGCCTCGACCAGGGCCTGCTCAACGCCGCCTCCCTGCGCGTGAGCGCCGACAGCACGAACGGCTTTTACGGCGTCGCCGGTGTTGGTGCCGCCGGCGGCGTCGCGCTTGGCAGCGCTTTCGTCGTCGGCCGCAGCAACGCCACCACGCTGGCGACGATAGGCGGCGGCGCCGACGTCACCACGCTGAACGTGTTCGGCGCGCTGAACGTGCTGGCGACCAACACCAACCGCTTCACCGCGCTGGCGGCCGGCGGTGCGGCGGCGGGCATCGCCAGCGTCGCCGGCATGGTCAACCTTATCGACGTCGCCAACACCACGCGGGCCGGGCTCTACGGCGTCAACTCGAGGCAGACCACGCCGCCGTTCATGCAGCAGGTCGGCCAGAGCATCGACGGCACGTTCAACATCATCGCGCGCGAAACCACGACGATCACGCCCAAGACCGGCGTCGCCTCGATCGGCGGCGCCGGCATCGGCGCCGGCTCGGCGACCAATGTCGCAAGCCTCGACTCGAGCGTGCTGGCCGACCTCGTCAACAGCACCGTCACGACGCCCGGCGCGGTCGTGGTCCAGGCGATCAGCGACCGCAATGTCGACGCCAACGCCTTCACCATCGGTCAGGGCGGCTCGATCGGGCTTGGCGCGGCGGTCAACGTCATCTCGGTGGGCACGGGCGCTCCGTCAGGCGCGGACCTCAACATCGGCGGCGACGGCACGCTCTCGCGCGTCAACCAGCTCACCGCCGTCGATCCGGGCTTCACGCTCAGCACCAGTGGGCTTGCGACCTACCGCACCCTGCCCGGCGTCAACGCTGCAGGGCGCACCGACGACCAGCTTCGCACGGCGGCCGGCGCTGAATATCTCGCGCTGGTCCAGAACGGCACGGTCGTGAACGATGTGCTGACCCTCACCAGTAGTGGTGTCGCGGCATTGCGGGCCAATGCCGCGACTGCGCTCGGGCAGACCTCGCCGACCGACCAACAGGTGCGCGACTACGCCGCGACGCGTTACACCGCGCTGAAGGCGGCGAACCTGCAATATGTCATCGGCGACGCCGGGCTCGGCTCCTACCGCGAGATCGTTCAGGTCGCGACGCCGACCGCGACCGACGCGCAGGTCAGGATCGCAGCCAACGACGCCTATGCCACGCTTCTGGCCAACGGCGTCCCGGTGAGCGGGCTCTACTCGCTGCGGCCCTCCGGGGTCGCCGTCTATCAGGCCGCCGCCGACGCCCAGCTTGGCCGCACCGCGACGCAGACCGAGGTCCGCGACTACGCCGCCTCGCAATATGCCTGGTTCACCAGCAACCGCGCCCGCACCGCGACGCCATCAGCGATCAGCGCCACCGCTTTGCTCGACTCGACCGGCTCGCAGACAGGCGCGACTGCGCTCGGCGGCGCGATCACGGCCACCTCCGTATCCGTAACCTCGACCTCGAAGACGTCGACGGAGAACACCGCGCTCGGCATCGGCGTCGGCGGCATCGGCGTCGGCGCGGCGCTGGGCTTCACCACGGTCGCCGACACCGTCAGCGCCCGGCTCGATCAGGGGACCGTGACGACGGGCTCGATCACGGTCAACGCATCCGCGATCGACGGCGCGGGCGGCGCGGCCTCGCGCGTCGATGTCACGGCCGGCGCAGGAGCGGGCGCGGCTGCGGCCGGTGCGGCGGTGGCGCAGGGCTCGGTCTCGAATACGCTCACTGCCCGGCTCGGCGGCACGCTCACCGTCACGGGGGCGACGTCGGTCAACGCCAGCACGACGCAAGGCTCGCGCGCGGACGCGCTCGGTGCGGCCGCCGGCGGCGGCGGCGCGCTCGGCGTCTCGGTCGCCAGCAGCAGCCTGAGCGGCACGGCAACGGCCAATCTGGCCGGCAATGCGACGCTCTCGGGCGGAACCTCGCTGTCGGTCGCCGCCAGCAGCAACGGCATCTCCTATGCCTCGGCAACCGCCGGCGCGGGCGGGTTGCTGGTGGCCGGCGTCGGCGCCGATGCGCGCGCCAGCGACACCTCGCATGTCGAGGCCCATCTCGGCGACAATGCCAGCGTCAATGTCGGCACCGGCGCGATCACCGTCTCGGCGACCGCGACGCCCGACGCCAAGGCGGCCGCCTATGGCGTCTCCGTCACCGGCGGACTCGCTGTCGGAATCGCGATCTCGCGCGCCACCGTCAACCAGACCGTGATCGCGGCCATGGATGGCGGCGCGGCAACCCAGCGCGCGCTCACCGCCGGCGCGCTCTCGATCCTCGCGACCAGCGCGATCGCCGGCACGCCTGTCACCTCGATCGGCGGCTCGCCCGGCGCGACCAGCCAGTTCAGCCGCGGCGGCACCGGCGCTGCGGCCTGGTCCTTCGCCGGCTCGGGCGCCTATTACGCCAGCGCCGTCGGCTCGGACGCCGGCGCAAGCGCGAGCTCGACCGTCACCGCCTCGGCTGGCGACAATGTCCGCCTGCCCAACGCCGTCGTCGCGATCACCGCGACCAACACCACGCGCCAGATCGCGTCGTCGACCGGCTTCTCGATCGCCGGAAAATATTCGGTCGGCGCGGTGCTGGCCGATGCGCATTCGAACTCGACGACACGCGCCACGCTTGGCGACGACGCGCGGATGGGCGGCAACGCGGCGAGCAGCTTCAGCCTGACCGCGACGGGCAGCGACACGCAGATCGCCAAGGCGGTCTCGGGCAGCGGCGGCCTCATCTCCGGGGCAGGAGCGTCCGCCGATACAGACAATACGGCGACGGTGACGGCGAGCATCGGCGCGCGCACGCAGATCGGCGCCAACACCATCCTCGTCAATGCGGGCCACACCGATTTCTACGCCAACCTGGTCGATGCGACCCAGGCGGCGGCCGTGGGCGCCAGCGCCTCGCTCGCCAGCCACGACGGCAGGTCGGACGTGCTGGTCGATGTCGGCGCGAGCGTCGTCTTCACGGCCATCGGCAACGGCACGCGCGGCTGCTACGTCACCACCTGCCTCCAGGGCATCGAGCTCGAGAGCCGCAACATCTTCAACCAGCTCGCGCTCGGCGACACGATCAGCGCCGGCGCGGGCGGCGGCATCAACGGCGTCGGCGCGAAATCGACGGTCGGCATCGACGGCACGTCGCGGGTCGTGGTCGGCAACAGCGCCAACTTCGCAAGCGGCAGCAACGCCATCGCTTCACCCGGCCCGATCGCGATCCAGGCGATCACGCTGCTCACCGCCGACGACACGGTGACGCTGACGACCGGCGGCGCGCTCCAAGGTGCGGGCGTCACCTCGCAATATCGGGCCGATGTCGACAACGAGGTCACGCTGGGGACCAGCAACACCCTGACCTCGGCCGGAACGGTCAATATCGGCACCTATACGACGGCGACGGTGAAGACCAACGCGCTGGTCACGACCTACGGCCTCGCCGCCGTCGGCGTCGCCGAGGCCGACACCAATATCCGCACCGACCAGGTCGTCACCATTGGCGCCAACAGCACGTTGACGGGCCTCGACAACGTCAACGTCACCGCCGGGCGCGACGCCTCGGGCCTGGCCATCACCGGCATCTATGGCGACGCCACGGCGATCGGCTATGTGCGCGGCCTGATCGCCATACCCGACGCCGACGCCGCGACCGACCTGCAAAACCACGCCACGCTGAACGTCAATGCAGGCGCGGCCCTGCTCAGCGCCCAGAACGTCACGCTCGGCGCCTATAACGGCACGGTCACGCCCAATGCCGACGGTGCCGGCCACGGCTTCCAGCTCTATTTCATCCCGGTGACGCAGCGCGACGAAAGCCCGGGATCGGCCGCGACCTCGACAGTCGTGATGAACGGCCGCGCCGTCGGCGGTGTCTTTCACGAGCAGGAGATCATCATCGGCTGCGGCGCGGGCGGCCTGTCGATCTGCGATCTCAACGCCCTGCCGACCGTCTACGTCAAGGCCGGCGGCGCGCCGGTCACCGTCACCCGCGACGACGCGTTCAACGCCGCCGCCTATGTCTACGCCAATTACACCACGACCAACGGTACGATCGACGATACGGCGGTAGCCGACACGCTGGTCGGCGGCATCGCTTCGGGTCTCGTCAGGGCCTACCGGATCAGCCAGCTCTACGCAGCCGGCGGCAATGTCTACGTCAACGGCGACACGATCCAGGGCAATGGCACGCTGACGGCCAATGGCGGGCCGACGATCAAGGTCGTCAACAACAGTTCGGCTTATCTGATCCTCGACGGCGGCGCCTATATCCCCGACCTGACGACCGGCCAGATCCTGTTCACCGGCGCGGCCCAGGGCCAGAACGGGCTGACGCGGACCTCGGCCAACGCCAACGCGCAGGCCAGCATCACCATCGACAACGCCTATACCCGCAGCGACATCGGCAATTTCGGCCCGGCCCTGCTGATCGCCGACGACATCACCAATCTCGGCGGGCTGGTCTCGATCAACAACACCAAGGGCTCGTTCGGCTTCTCGGGCCAGCGCATCGACTCGCTGCAGTTCAACGTCACCGTGCCCGAGGGCGCGGTCGCGATCTCCTCGAACGGTCCCAACGGCATGTACAATGCCGGCGGCTCGCCGCAGGCGGAGTGGGACTACGCGATCTCGTATCCCGGCGGCAGGCCGGGCACGCCGCAGGGCCAGTACGTCATCAACGACACGGTCAACGCGGCCGCCAACGCTTCGACCGGCGGCAGCAGCGACCCGAGCCGATATCTCTACGGCGTCCAGACCGACGGCCCGGACCGCCGCACCAGCATCGTCTATTACGGCAACTGCATCGGCCGCGTCGGCGATGTCGGCTACAACTGCGTCGGTGGCTATCGCTTCAGCGACAACGACATCTTCTTCGCCCAGATTCCGACCGTGCCGCTCTACCGCGAGAGCTATGGCTCCGCTTTGGCCGGCGGCAGCTCTCAGATCTACGGCGCGCAGGTCGCGATCAAGGCGTCGGTGATCAACATCAACGCATCGATCGAGGCCGGCCGGGCCACGAACCAGTCAGTCGTGCTCGACAGCGGACTGGCGGCGGCGATCCAGGGCTTCCGCGGAAACTATGAGACGTTCAGCCAATATTCCGTCCAAAATCCCGTCATCGACGTCAGCCAGTATTTCACGACGAGCAGTCATGTCTCGACGCTGAACAGCAGCGACCGGCCAATCAAAGTATTCTACGACTACAGAACCAACCAGCTTTCGGTCTCGGACGTCAACGCCTCGTCGGGCGGCGGCTCGGTGCTGCTCGACGGCCAGATCATCAGCACCAGCGCGCTCGGCAGCATCAAGATCAATGGCGGCTTCGGCCATGTCGACATCGTCAACAATTCCGGGCTCGAACTCGTCACCAACCGGATCAACACCGGCACGGCCGCCGGCGCCAACGCCAGCACGAGCAAGATCACGATCGTCGATAGGCTGAAGTCCGCGAACGAGAATACGACGGTCTACGTCTACACGCCCGGCTCCGGCATCACGAAATATATCACCGACAACGGCCGGCAGCCGATCCTCAGCGGCGCGAACGCCACTCCGGGCCAGCATATCGGCGGCGACACCACGACCTACGACACCAAAGACGGCACGCGCTATGAGTGGACGCAGCAGGCGCTCCTGGTGAAGGACGGGCTGATCACCGGCAACCGCAACGCCCAGGGCGTCTGGCGCTATGCATCCGGCTCGGCCAACAACCCGTGGGAGTTCGTCAGTTCGCCGACGCCGGGACAGGCGGGTTTGAGCGAGTTCGTGCGGAGCGCGCAGACGGGCGGCTCCTCGACGCCGCAAGGACGCGTCGTCAGCGACACCAGCGCGGTCAACATCCCGTTCCAGCAGCGCATCTATGGCGGCCACACCACCGTCATCAACGCGCAGCAGACCTATGGCGACTGCAATGGCGGCAATCCCAGCATCTGCTCGGAGAACTTCCGCGGCACGCCGGGCAGCACGGCGAACAGCTTCTGGAACTACAACTACGTCACCAGCGCATATGTGCAGGTCACCGCCTCGGTGAAGGCCGACTATGATTTCGGGATCAGCTTCCAGGGCAATGCGAGCGGCCAGCTCAACATCACCTCCAACCAGTCGATCCGCCTGCAAGGCAACATCAACAACCCGACAGGCGCGGCCTTCATCACGGCGTCGGCCGGCAGCATCACGCAGGCTCCGCAGACCAATATCCTGAGCCAAAACCTGACGATCAGCGCACGCGACGCGCTCGGGTCGACTGCCGCGCCGATCAACGTGGCGCTGACCGAGGGCGGCATCATCGCGGCCTATTCCGGCGCCGGCGGCATCAACCTGAACATCGATTCCGACGCCAAGGTCTGGCGCTTCAACGCCGATCTCGACGCCGCCTCGGGCCGCTATGGCGACATCAACATCCGCGCCACCGGCGGGCTCGAGGTCTCCAGCTACGCGCCGGCGAACTTCACCCATGCGCTCGGCAACAACATCAACATCACCAGCGTCAACGGCGCGGTCGGCGGCATCAACACGCCGCTGCGCATCCAGGCGATGGCGACGACGCTGGCCAATGGCAGCCAGACAGGCGGCGTCGTCAACATCGCGGCGCAGGGCGATATCGGAATCCAGCAGCTCTCGGGCAACCTTCGCGTCGGCCAGATCGCCAGCAGTGGCGGCAATGTCCGGGTCGACGTCGTCAGCGGAACGCTCAAATCGGCCAGCGCCCAGACGGCGGCCCAGTCGCTCTCGACCGAGCAGCTCACGACGATCAAGACCAAGCTCAAGCTGACGCAGGCCGACGGCGCGGACGCCGCAGCCCAGGCGAGCGTCGTCGCCTTCGAGCGCAATGTTACCCAGACCTACGGGCTCTATGCGAGCCTGATCCCCAACGGCACGGTCTCGGGCGGCGTCTTCACGCTCAGCACGTCGGCGATCCCGCTCTACCAGGCGCTGGCCGATGCGGCCTATGGGCGTCATGCGGAGGCCGCAGAGGTCAAAGCCTACGCCGCCGATCGCTACGCGAACTACGCCAACGTGTTTGCCAGCGCCTATGGCGCGAACTGGAACAGCCAGGCGCAGTTCGACGCCAATTCGCTCGTCACCAATTACAATTTCACCACCGCATCAGCCGGCGCGGTCAGCGGCCTGGCCTCGAGCATCACCGCCAATGCCGTCTGGCAGAGCGGCCAGCTCATCGCGGCGATCGACCAGGCGGCCCTGCAGCCTGCCTCGGGCGTCGTCGGCAACGGCACGGCGATCATCGTCGGCCGCGACGTGACGCTGAACATCGGCGGCAGCATCGGCTCGCTCGCGCCCGACGTCGCCGTTTCGCTCGACGCCATCCGCAACGGCACGCTCTCCACAACCGAGCTTCAGGCGCTCGCGGTCGCGACGACGCCGGGTTCCGTCAAGCTCGTCGGCACCAATGGCAGCGGCCAGCGCGTGAATGTCGCGAGCATCGGCACAGTCCCCAACGGGGTGACGCTGACTTCGGTCGACATCGCCCAGACCGCCCCGCTCTTCATTAGCGCGACCGGCGTCTTCTCCGGCTCGGCCCAGGGCGACATCTACCTGCAATCCACCACGGCGGCGCAATCGGGCGGCGGCTCTTTGAACATCGGCCGCCTCACCGCTACGGGCCAGATCAACCTGCAGGCGCCGCAAGCGATCACGGTCGCGACCGCGCCGAGCACGACGACGCCGCTCAACGCTGTCCAGATCGATGCCGGCGGCGATCTTACGCTTTCGGCCGGCGGCGGCTCCATCGGTTCGGCCGCGACGCCTCTGGCCTATCAGATCGGCGGCCGGCTGGTTTCCGCTTCGGCTGGCGCGGGCGACGCTTACCTCGTCAAGCCGACCGGCAACGCCGATATCGGCCGCATCTTCGCTCAGGGCACGGCCTCGATCACGGCCAACGCCGGCTCGATCACCAGCTATCTGCCGGGAGTCGCTGTCTCGGCGCGGAACGTTCTGCTCAACGCGTCGGGCAATGTCGGCAGCGCGACGACGCCCTTCGCCGTCCAGTCGGCCAGCGACGGCGAAATCTCCGGCCAGATCGGCGGTTCGGGCTGGATCTCGACGCCGACGCTGGCGACGCAGACGGCCATCGCGCAACGCATCGGCGCGCTGACGGCTGCCGGTAGCCTGACGCTCATTGCCGACGCTGAACTGCGCGTGCTGCGCAGCCTGAACGCGAGCAATGGCGCACTCAGCGCCACGGCCGGCTCGATCGTGATGACTGCCGGCGCAACCGCCTCCGCCGCCGGCCGCGTCACGCTCGCTTCGGCCACCAACGTCACGCTCGGCCACGTCACCAGCGCGCTCGTCGCACCGCAGGGCGCAGCCTCGATCGCGGTCACAGCGGCCGGCGCGATTTTCGGCAATGTCGGCGTGGTCAATCTCGGCGCAGCCCAGGCCGGTGGCGTCGTCGCTCTCAATGCCGGAACCGGCATCGGCACGGCGCTCGCGCCGGTGACGTTTGACGCGCCGGGCCTGTCGGCCCGCAGCTTGCTTGGCGGCGTCAACCTAGAGACGGCGTCGGCCACGCACATCACGACGCTGGCGGCCGATGCGGGCGCGGCAAATGTCACGGCCGATGGCGCGCTGACGATCGACGACCTGAGCAGCGGCGGCGCGGCGTCCGCGACCTCGACAGCCGGCGCGCTAAGCCTGACGACGCTGACCTCGGGCGCGACCGCGACCCTCTCCGCTGCAAATCTGGTCACGATCGGCAGCGCCACGACGACGGCCGGCGATCTGGTCATCGCCTCGACCAACGGCGGCATCACGGCTGCGACCCTGCACAGCTTCGCCGCCTTGAGCCTGACCGCCCCCGGCGCCATTACGGTCACGACCGCGACCAGCGGCACGGGGACGACGGCGACCTCCTCGGCGAGCACGCTGGGCATCACGACGCTGACGGCTGGCGCGACCTCGACGCTCTCCGGCAATGGCGCTGTGATGCTCGGCACCGCCCGCACGACGCTGGGCGACCTGTCGGTGACCTCGACCAATGCCGGCATCACGGCTGCGACCGTGGATGCGGCCGGTGCGGCCACGCTGACGGCATCCGGTCCGCTCTCGGTCTCGACCTCGCTGACCTCCGGTGGCGCGACCACCGCCACTGCGTCGGCCGGCACACTCGGAATCACGACGCTGACGGCTGGCGCGACCTCGACGCTCTCCGGCTTCGGCGCGGTCACGCTCGGGACCGCCCGCACGACGCTGGGCGACCTGTCGGTGACCTCGACCACAGCCGGCATCACGGCTGCGACCGTCGATGCGGCCGGTGCGGCCAGCCTGACCGCATCCGGTGCGCTCTCGGTCACGACCGCACTGACCTCCGGCGGAACAACCGGCGCAGCCTCTTCGGCTGGCACGCTGGACCTGGTCTCGGTCGTCTCCGGCGCGACAGCGACGCTCTCGGCATCGGGTCTGGTCACGATCGGGACGGCGACGACGGCCGGCGATCTCGTCATCGCCTCGACGAACGGCGGCATCACGGCTGCGACCCTGCACAGCTTTGCCGCGCTGAGCCTGACCGCTTCCGGCGCGATCACCGTCACGACCGCGACCAGCGGCACGGGCACCGGCGCCGCGTCCTCGGCCGGCACACTCGGAATCACGACGCTGACGGCCGGCGCAACCTCGACGCTCTCCGGCTTCGGCGCTGTGACGCTCGGGACCGCCCGCACGACAGCAGGCGACCTGTCGGTGGCCTCGACCACAGCCGGCCTCACGGCTGCGACCGTCGATGCGGCCGGTGCGGCCACGCTGACTGCATCCGGTCCGCTCTCGGTCACGACCTCGCTCACTTCAGGTGGGACAACCCGCGCAGCCTCCTCGGCCGGCACGCTGGACCTCGTCTCGCTCGTCTCCGGTGCGACCGCGACGCTCTCGGCATCGGGTCTGGTCACGATCGGCAGCGCCACGACGACGGCCGGCGATCTCGTCATCTCCTCGGTCAATGCCGGCATCATGGCGACGACCCTGCGCAGCTTTGCCGCGCTGAGCCTGACCGCCTCCGGCGCGATCACGGTCACCACCACGACCAGCGGCACGGGCACCACGGCGACCTCTTCGGCAAGCACGCTGGGCATCACGACGCTGACGGCTGGCGCGACCTCGACGCTCTCCGGCTTCAGTGCTGTAACGCTGGGCACTGCACGCACGACACTGGGCGACCTGTCGGTGGCCTCGACCACAGCCGGCGTCACGGCGGCGACCGTCGATGCTGCCGGTGCGGCCAGCCTGACCGCCCGCGGCGCCATCACAGTCACGACCACGACCAGCGGCACAGGCACCACCGCGACGTCCTCGGCAAGCACGCTGGGCATCACGACGCTGACGGCTGGCGCGACCTCGACGCTCTCCGGCTTCGGCGCGGTCACGCTGGGCACCGCCCGCACGACAGCGGGCGACCTGTCGGTGACCTCGACCAATGCCGGCATCACGGCTGCGACGCTGGCATCGGCTGCCGACACCCGGCTCACGGCTCTGGGCGCCATCTCCGTGACGGATCTGACGAGCGGCGCGGCCATCGATGCGGCCTCGACCGGCGCCGATCTGTCGGTGACGACACTGCTCGCCTCGGGTTCGGCATCGCTGACCGGCATGAGCGCGATCCGGCTCGGCAGCGTCACGACCACTGGTTCCGTCATTGCGAAGGTCCTGGCCGGACCTCTCGACATCGCCTCGCTGAAGAGCGGCGCCGAGACCCGGCTGGAGGCAGCGGGCGCCGTCAAGGTCGAGACGCTGGAGAGCGCGCGTCTTGCGACGATCGCATCGACCGGCGCGACCATCGACGTGACGACCGCGACCTTCGGCAGGCAGGTCACGTTCGCGGCGGCCGGCGACATCACGCTGGGCAGCGTCTTCGGCACTGGCGGTGGCCTGATCGTCAGGTCCACGACCGGGAATATTGGCGCAACGCTGCTCGAAGCGTCGCAGACTGTCGAGATCGTGGCCGGTGGCGGCCTTGCGATCAACAGCCTGACCAGCGGCGGCAAGACTTCCCTCTCGGCCGGACAGCGCGGCATCGATCTCGCAACCCTGGTGTCGGGCGACGCTGCGTCGCTCGCGGCCGATGGCGCGATCGCGATCGGCTCCGCCACCACCCGGTCCGGCGACCTCTCCGCGACCTCGGTCAACGCGGGCATTGTCGCCGATCGGCTCGATGCAGCGGCCTCGATCTTGCTGACGGCCCGGCAGGCGATCACGGTCAAGACGGCGACCAGCGGCGCGGATATCATTACGACTTCGACCGATGTCGGCATCGCCTTCGGTTCGCTGATCGCGGGCAAGGCCGCGACACTTTCGGGCTCAGGAACTGTCAGCCTCGACACGGGCGTTGCCGTTGGCGCGCTCTCGCTTTCATCGAGTGGCGCCGGTGTCGTGGCCAGCGACGTGCGGGCGACCGGCGATGTGCTGCTGACAGCGGCTGCCGCGATCACGATCACGAAATTGCAGAGCGGCCGTGACGTGGTGGCGTCCGGCGATACGCTCGGGCTCGACACCGTCGTCGCAGGCCGAAACGCCCGCATCAACGGCTTTGGAGCCGTGCGGATCGGGTCCGCATTGACGTCGTCTGGCGACATCTCCATCGTTTCGCAGGCGGCAACGATTCGCGCCGCGACCTTGGACGCATCAGGCGCAATCATGCTGCAGGCTCCTGGAGCCATCATTGTCGGCAGCGCCCGCGGCGGCGATTCGATTTCCGTCACCTCGATCGAGGCTGGCATCGAATTCGGGACGCTGGCGTCCCGTCGCGACACGACATTGACCTCGGCCGTAAGCCAGCGCTTTGACGAGATAGTCGTTGGTGGTTCGCTCGCTCTGACCTCGACGCACGGCGCTGTCACGGTCGCAAGCGCGCGTGCCGGGCAGGATATCGTGCTCGACGCGCAGGCGATCGGGTTCGGTGCGCTCGACGCTGGCCGCTCCGCCCGCCTTCTCAGTGCTGGCGGGATCGAGGGCGATACGCTGGTGGCGACCGACGCCCTGACGCTTCTGGCCGGGCGCAGCGGCGCGGGTTCGATCAGGATCGGCGCGGCGGCGGCTCGCAGCGCCGATGTCACTGCGCCCGACGATGTCCGCATCGGCCGTTTCGGTGGTGGCGACAGGATCACCATCCTGGGCACGACCATTGTCTCCAGCATCGTCCAGTTGCAGGGCGCTTCTGGCGATCCCCTGACGCTCGAATTCGCCGGCTCGCGCGAGCGCACTGCCACGACCGCCGAGCTGTCGATTGATGCTGCCCGCTTCCGCGCCCTGCGGCTCGACATCACCGATGGCGTCCTGCGCACGACGGCGGGCCGCTTCGACATCGTCTCCGCCTTCGTGCCCGGCGCCCTGCGCCTGACCACGCCGGCGATGACGGTCCTGGCCAATAATCGCAGCATCAGGCCGGTCAACGGTTTCGATATCCAGCTCTACCAGAAGGACCGGCCATTCTTCATCAGCGTCGACGGCGCCAAACTGACCTCGGACGCCTATGTCGTGCGCTTCGACAGCCAGGTCGCGAATGTCGAGGGTAGTGGCGGCTTCTCGCTCGGGCGCGACATGCAGCGGCTCGGTGTCGTGCTCCCGACAGGCCTGAGCTTCGGCGACATCGCGCGCAGCTTCGTTCTGGATATTAACGGGCGCTGGCGCAGCCGCGATCCTGAGACGACCGCAAGCCTCGGCGGCAGCAACCAGCCCCGCGTCAATCTGGACGGCGAGGGACGGCCTTGATCGCATTCTCGCGCAAGCGGGGCGGGCCGGCATCCGTTCTGAAGCAGGTTTTGCTCGCGCTGGCGGCCCTGTCTTTCGCCGAAAGCGCCCTGGCGCAGATCGCGCCGCGCACGATCGAAACCGAGGCCGAGCGCCAGCGCCTCGATATCGAGCGCCAGAATGCGCCGGCGCGCCAGCGTGGCCCAGGCGTGCTGGCGCCTCCGCCCACCCCAAAGCTGACCTTTCCCTCCGGCGGCGCCACGGTGGTGCTGACGCGGATCGATTTCGACAGCTCGACATTCCTGACGCCAGCCGAACTTGAGGCGGTTCGCGCCCGCTATCTTGGCCGGAAGGTCGACCTCGCCGAAATCGGCAAGCTCGTGCAGGAGGTCAACGATCTCTACGCCGAGAAGGGGCAGGTCACCGCCAGCGCCATCCTGCCGCCGCAGAAGCTCGATGGCGGCGTCCTCAAGGTCGGGCTGATCGAGGGGCGCATCGGCAAGGTCACGGTCACTGGCGCGACGCGCACCCTGCCCTTCTACCTGCAATCCCAGATCCGCGCGACGCCGCAAAGTGTGGTCGATACGCCGGAGCTGAACCGTCGGGTCTCGATCTTCAACCGGATCAACGAGGTCCAGTTGCGGGCGCAGTTGCGCGCCGGAGCCGAGTTCGGACTGACCGATCTCGAACTGGCCACGACGGAGCCGCCGCGCAACCTGGCGCAGATTTCCTATGACAATCAGGGCGTGCGCTCGACCGGGCGCTATCAGGGCCTGCTCTATCTGAAGCACCACAACCTGCTCGGCATCGACGACAGGCTGGTCTTCTACGGCTCGCGCTCGCGCGGCAGTTTGCTCGGCACCGGCAGCTATTCGGTGCCGGTTTCGCCCTGGGGCACGCGGCTCGGAGTCAGCTATACGCGCTCGGCCTTCCACATCGTCACCGGCACGATCCGGGAACTGCGTCCCGAGGGCATCTCGGAAAGCCGCGCGCTGACCCTGTCCCAGCCGGTCTTCGCCACCGATGCCATCTTGCTGCAGGCGACCGGGAGCCTCGGCACCGGCCTGAGCAGCAGCAAGCAGCTCGACATCACGACGGCCCATAGCGGCTATACCAAAAGCTCGGGCGGCCTGACCCTGAATATCAGCACGCAGAGCGTCAACAGCTCCTCGGCGGCCACTTGGGCACGCATCGACTATGACGACAAGATCGCGCAATCGACCCGCCATTTCTCGATCGCGAGCGGCAACACGGCCAACGTCCTGCGTCTGAACGAGGACATCTACGGGCTTCTGGTCGGCGCCTGGCAATACACCGGCGAGAAGCAGCTGCCGGGCGATCAGATCTTCCAGATCGGCGGCCCCACCACCGTGCGCGGTTACCCGATCGGCGCGGCTTTCGGCAATTCTGGCTTCTATGGCCAGGCCGAGCTGCATTACGCCCTGCCCGATCCGCTGCGGACGCTGGAACCCTTCATCTTCCTGGATCACGGCATCACCTACGCCATCACGCCCAAGAGCACGCGCGCGACCTCGGTCGGCGTCGGCCTGTCCTGGCGACCGGTCGACTGGGCGACGCTGGAGGGCGGCATCGCCCGCCCGCTCGAGCGGGTCGTCGCGACGCAGCGCGATCGCGAGCTTTATTTCCGGCTGACGCTGAAGAAGAGCATCTAGCGTGTCCCCGGACGAAATCGACATCGGTTCGGGTGAAGAGAATGCACCAGACACCCAGGCGGTGCGGTCGAACGGTCCTGCCGGACCGGCGATCGTTCCCGCTCCTTAAGCTCCGCCAACCGCGCATCAAGGACGCAAGCCCCATCATGGCGCCATTGCCGCTGTTCTTTTCGAGTATCGTCGTGCTCGACCGCAACACCCATCGCCAGACCCGCCTGGCCGCAGCCGAGCGGGCCTATGCCTTCGCGGCGGGCAGCCATCTCGTTCCGGCGCTGATGGCCGAGTTCGTGCTCGGCTGCCGCGATATGCCGATCCTGTTTCTGGAAGAAGCAGGCGTGGTCTCGCCGCTGTTCATGGTCGGAATGCGCAGCGGCCAGAACGATTTCGTCGACCCGACCGGGCGCTGGACCGGCCTGCACGCGCCGGCCTATCTCAGGCGCTATCCCTTCATCGGCGGTGAGGTCTCGCAGGAGCAGCACGTGATCTGCCTCGATGGCGGCTTTGCCGGGCTGCAGGACCAGGACGGCGAGCCGCTTTTCGGCGAAGATGGCGAGCCGAGCGGAATGCTCCAGCACGCCGTTGCCTTCGTCGGCGAATATGCCGATGCAGCCAGCGCGACCTCCGCTTTCACCGCCGCGCTGAAGGCGCTCGACCTGTTCCAGACGGTTTCGGTCGACATCCGCTCGCCCTCGGGCGAGAGCTCGAACTTCAACGGCTTTTCCGCGATCAGCGAGGAGAAGCTGAACGCCTTGCCGGAAGCGGCCTTCTGCGAGCTACGCAGCAAGGGCTACATCGCGCCGATCTATGCGCACCTGATCAGCATGACCAACTTCGGCGCGCTCGGTGACCGGGCAATGACGCGCAAGACGGCGTGAGAGGCCGGCTGTCGCAGGGCTTAGCCGGATCAATTATTCAGGAGATATGGAGCGGGCGATCGGGATCGAACCGACGACATTCAGCTTGGGAAGCTGACGTTCTACCACTGAACTACGCCCGCGGCGCCAGCATCGCGGGACCAGGCCCGCAGCCGACGAGAGCGATACATAGCGGCATCGCCGGACCGAGTCATCTCCCTTTGGAGGCCCGGTTCGCGATTCCCGCCGAAGTCATCTTCCATTCATGCGCATTGCCGCAACCATGTCGTATATTTGCTGCCCCGTCCGCGATTCTGCGGGCGATACGGTTTTCGAGGGAGGACGCGCGATGCGCATGACACGGATTTGCCGGGCCGGCCTGATCGCGCTCGCATTGCTCGCGCCGGGCGCCGCAGCCTTCGCGCAGGGCATCGAGTTCGGCCCCGGCGGCGTCAGGATCAACCCCGGCTACGAGCCGCGCGAGCGCTATGACCGGCGTCCGCCGCCGCCGCGCTATGACGGCATCAACGAGCGCGAGGCCGTCCGGATCGCACGCCGGCAGGGCGTCGAGGAGGTCGATCGCGTCCGCCCGACGCCGCGTGGCTGGGTCGTCGGCGGAACCGATCGCAATGGCGACGAGATTCGCGTGGTGATCTCGCGCGACGGCGACGTCGTCGACGTGCGCTGAGCGGCGTCGTTCAGCGCGCGCCGGTGCGCGTCGCCCAGCGGATGACCGCGAGATAGCCGCCGATCAGAATCGGGACTGCGGCGATACCGGCATAGTGGATCATGCTCATCGCTGGAGCGTGCCCGCCGATTGCAGTGCAATTGCGGCGCTGCAGCAAAATCGTGGCGATCAGTCGCGAAAATGCTTCGAGAGCTTCAGCGCCTGGCCCTGATAGTTCGACGTGCCGATCTGGCCGTAGAGCGCGTCGGGCACCGCCGCCATCCGCTCGAAAGCCAGCCGCCCGACGATCTGGCCGTCCTCCAGCAGGAAGGGCACCTCGTGGCTGCGCACCTCCAGCACGCCGCGGCTGCCCGGTGCGCCATTGGCGCCGATGCCGAATCCGGGGTCGAAGAAGCCGGCGTAATGCACCCGGAACTCGCCCATGGTCGGGTCGATCGGGGCCATCTCGGCTGCAAAACCCGGCGGAATATGCAGCTTTTCCTTCGAGGCCAGAATGTAGAACTGGTGCGGATCGAGGATCAGACGCTTCGCGCTGCGGGCAGGGATCGGCGTCCAGAAATCGTCGATGGCGTAGCTCGCGATCTTGTCGACGTCGATCACGTCGGTGAAGCGCTGCGCCTGATAGCCGATCGTCTCGCCGATATGGGAGCCGGCGAGATGAATGCTGAACTGCAGGCCGTTCTGGATGACGGGAACGCCATCGACCAGTGGCGTGTCCCGGTGGATCTCGCGCAGTTCCTTGTCGGAGACGCGAAAGCCGGCGGCCTCTTCCTGGCCGGAATTGCGTCGCCGGAAACGCAACTGGTTCAGCCGGCTGCCCTTGCGAACCTTGATCGAGAAGCTCGCCGGTGAGATTTCAGCGTAGAGCTTGCCCGAATAGCCGCCGGGCACGGTGTCGAACATGCTGGCGCGGTCGGCGATCAGCCGCGTAAACACGTCGAGCCGGCCGGTGGAGCTCTTCGGGTTGGCGAAGGCGGAGATCGTCGTCGGCAGGTCGTCGAGCGATTCCA
The DNA here is from genome assembly GCF_056405115.1 of Allobosea sp. P2_A10. Lineage (NCBI taxonomy): Bacteria > Pseudomonadati > Pseudomonadota > Alphaproteobacteria > Hyphomicrobiales > Alloboseaceae > Allobosea > Allobosea sp. P2_A10. The sequence continues at coordinate 203,134 of NZ_JBFUCS010000007.1, forward strand.
TCAGCTCGACGACGTAAACACCGTTCTTTTCCAGAATTGCGCCGTGCTCCAGCGAGACCTCGTCCTGCGTCAGATCGGAGAGCGCCTGCTCGACGCTCTTGTTCGGTCCGGGCAGAAAGCTGGCGCGAACGCGATAGGCCTTGTGCCCGAGGCGCAGGTCGAGGCTGGCCGGCTGGTACTGGCTTTCGACGAAAGCGCCCGATATCGACCGGATCATGTTCCGCTGGACCAGCTTGCGGATGTCCTGACGCGGCAGGACGCCGGCGGGTCCCGCCAGCGATGCGGACGGCTCGGCGAGATCGGACAGCATATTGGGCGACGCCGTCATGGCAATGCGCAGCTCTCTTCGGATTGTCAGGGATCGTAGCCCATAAGCCGCGATCCCAGCCAGACTGCGAGCTTTACCGGAAGGTTGTCCACGCGAGAATCATCCGGCTCCCCGCCGTCGCCAGCGTCAGCGCCGCAAAGCCATAGGCCAGCATGGCGAACTGTCCCGGCCAGATCAGCATCGCGGCAAAGCAGGCGATGGTCTCGGCGCCCTCGGCGAGGCCGGCGGTGAGGTAGAGCGATTTCGCGCCGCGTTGCGTCGTGGTCAGCCCGCGTTTGGCCGCCATGACCGCGAAGGCGAGGAAACTTGCGCCATTGACGTAGAAGGCAAACAGCAGGACTGCCACAGGCAGGGCGTTGGCGGCGGGATCGCGCAGCGCGAAAGCGAGCGGCACCGCGCCGTAGACGATGAAATCGCAGGTGATGTCGAGAAAGCCGCCGCGATCGGTGGCTTTTGTCGCCCGCGCCAACGCGCCATCGAGGCCATCGCAGAGGCGCGATGCGGCCAGTAAGGCAAGCGCCACAAGGTCCTGCCGCAAACCTGCGGCAAGCGCGCAGGCAACGCCAAGCGCGAGCCCCACCAGCGTCGCCTGGTCGGCGGTGAAACCGCGCCGCGCCAGCATTCGCCCGGCGGCGTCGAGCGGCGGATCGATGATGGAGCGCAGTCGGCCGTCGAACATCGGGGCTTGGTCCCGGCTGCATGGAGCCAGCGTCAGGATTGACGCTGGCGCCTGCGCGCCCATAACAGAAGTCGCGTTCGCCGGCCATGATCGGGCGGGAGCGCGCTTTGCGACGGAGCCCTGCGATGTATCAAGCGGAGACGCATGGCGTGCGCGTGACCGCCGCGCCGAAATTCATGGAAAGCGAATCCTCGCACGGGCAGGGCCGCTATTTCTGGGCCTACTCGATCGAGATCGTGAATCTCTCGCTGCAGACGGTGCAGTTGATGTCGCGGCACTGGTTCATCACCGACGGGCGCGGCGAACTGCATGAGGTGCGCGGCGAAGGCGTCATCGGCCAGCAGCCGGTGCTGCGACCCGGAGAAAGCTTCAGTTACACCTCGGGCTGCCCGTTGATGACGCCCGATGGCGCAATGCGCGGCTTTTACGCCATGCTGGGCGAGGATGGTGTGATCTTCGACGTCGAGGTGCCGCTGTTCCCGCTCGATTCGCCCTATGTGAAGAAGGTCTTGCATTGAACACCTCCCATCTTCCTGCCGGGCAGCGCGTCGCACCGCTCGAAATGCTCGCCCGCCTCGTCGCCTTCGACACGGTCAGTCACAAATCCAATCTGGAGCTGATCGCCTTCGTCGAGGCCTATCTCGCCGGCTGGGGCGTCGCGTCCGTGCGCATTCCCAATGCGACAGGCGACAAGGCGGCGCTGTTTGCCACCATCGGCCCGCAGGATCGCGGCGGCATCGTGCTGTCGGGCCATACCGATGTCGTGCCGGTCGAGGGGCAGGCCTGGAGCCGCGACCCGTTCACGCTGCATATCGCCGATGGCCGTGCTTATGGCCGGGGCGCGGTCGATATGAAGGGTTTCATCGCCCTGGCGCTGGCGCTGGTGCCTGATTTCCTCGCCGCGCAGCTCGCGACGCCGATCCACCTGTTCTTCTCCTATGACGAGGAGGTCACCTGTCTCGGCGTCGTCGACGGCATCGCCCGGATGGGACAAGATCTGCCGCGCCCGCGCGCCGTCATCGTCGGCGAGCCGACCTCGCTGGAGCTCGCCGACGCGCATAAGGGCATCCGTACCTTCTTCACGACGATCACGGGTTTTGCGGCGCATTCCTCCAAGCCGCATCTGGGCGCCAGCGCCGTCCATGCCGGCATCAGGCTCTCGGCCGGGCTGGTGGCGATTGCCGACGAGCTGGAAGGCAAGCTCGACGCCAGCGGGCGCTTCGATCCGCCCTATGACACCGTCCATGTCGGAAAATTCCATGGCGGCATCGCCCGCAACATCCTCGCCGACCGCTGCGACCTGTCATGGGAGGTGCGCACCCTGCCCGGCTCCGACACCGCGGACGTCCCGGCCCGTTTTGCAGCGCTCTCCGACGAGGTGCTCGCCCGCATGCGGAAAACCGCGCCGTCCTCCACGATCGAGACGGTGATGAGCTCCGACGTGCCAGGTCTCGCGCCCGATCCGGGCTCGGAGGCCGAGACACTAGTGATGCGGCTGGCCGGCCGCAACCGCACCATCGCGGTGGCCTATGCGACCGAAGCCGGGCATTTTCAGCGCGCGGGATTGCCGACCATCGTCTGCGGTCCGGGCTCGATCGATCAGGCCCACCAGCCCAACGAATACATCACGCTGGAGCAGTTTTCCGCCGGCGAGGGCTTCATGCGCAAGCTGATGGCTGAGTGCCGGAATTAGCCACTCCCGTGCTGGTCGGGCTTGTCCCGACCATCCACGTCTTCGGTCGCCGAGCGCTACGCCGAAGGCGTGGATGCTCGCCACAAGGGCGAGCATGACGGCGGCGATAAGACACCTGAGCCCGCGCCACGGAAGGCGCTTTCACTCAGCCGCCAGTCCGTCCTCGACCTCGCTCGCCTCGAAGGTGTAGCGCCGCGAGCAGAACTCGCAGGTCACGCCGAGCGTGCCGTCATCGGCGACCATCGCCTTGCGGTCCTCGCTCGAAAACCCGCGCAGCATGCCGAGCACGCGCTCGCGCGAACAGCGGCAGGCCTCGTTGACCAGAACCGGCTCGAACACGCGCGCGCCGCGCTCGTGGAACAGCCGGTAGAGCAGCCGCTCGCTCTCCAGCATCGGGTCGAGCAGTTCATGATCCTCGACCGTCTCGACGAGCGAACGCGCCTCCATCCAGGCATCGTCGCTGATGCCGTCGGGGTCGGTATTGGCCATGATCTCGTGGCCCTCCGGCGCATCGCCGGGGTGGATGTCGGCGGCTCGCAGCCGGTCGACCGAATGCGGCATGAACTGCACCAGAAGCCCTCCGGCGCGCCATTGCCGGCCCTCGCCGGTGACGATCGAGCCGACGCCGAGGCGGATCCGGCTTGGAATCTGCTCGGACTGGCGGAAATACTGATGCGCGGCTTCCTCGAGGCTCTGGCGGTTCAGCGCGACCACGCCCTGGTAGCGCGTCGTGGCCGAACCCTGGTCGACCGTCATGGCAAGATGGCCCTCGCCGAGCAGTTCGCCGGTCGAGAGCGCCCCGCTGGCGGTCGCCTGCTCCAGTTTGGCGGCGTCGATATGGGCGACGGCGCGGTAGCTGTCGGGCGCGTTGAAATCGACCACCATCATCGAGATTGGCCCGTCGCTCTTGGTCTGGAGCTGGAAACGGCCCTCGAATTTCAGCGCCGTTCCGAGCAGAACGGTCAGCGCGGCGGCTTCTCCAAGCACGCGCGAGACGGGTTCTGGATAGCCGTGCCGGCCGAGGATCGTGTCCAGCGAGGGGCCGAGCCGGACGACGCGTCCGCGCACGTCGAGATCGGGCACCGTGAACGGCACCACCCGGTCGTCCAGCGCGGCGATATCCGCGCCTCGGTCGTCGCCCGCCATCAGGCCGAAATCCCGCCAAAGCACCAGGCCAGGATGCCTTTCTGTGCGTGAAGCCGGTTTTCGGCCTCGTCGAACACGGCCGATTGCGGCCCGTCCATCACGGCGTCGGTAACCTCTTCGCCGCGCGAGGCGGGCAGGCAGTGCATGAAGATCGCGTCCTTTTCGGCGCGCTCCAGCAGCCTGTCGTCGACCTGATAGGGCCGCAGCAGATTGTGCCGCGTGCCCTCCTCGTCGCCCATCGAAACCCAGCAATCGGTGATGACGCAGTCGGCGCCTTCGACGGCAGCCTCCGGACGCGTCGTCAGGCGGATTTTCGCGCCCTGATCGCGGGCCCAGTCGATCAGGCCCGGCGGCGGCGCCAACTCGTCTGGCGTCGCGATGGCGAGTTCGAAATCGAGACGGCCGGCGGCATGCACCCAGGATGTCAGGACGTTGTTGGTGTCTCCGGTCCAGGCGATGCGCTTGCCCGCGATAGGCCCCTTGCGCTCCTCGAACGTCATCACATCGGCCATGACCTGGCAGGGGTGCTGGCGCTTGGTCAGGCCGTTGATCACCGGCACGGTGGCGTATTTCGCCATTTCGACCACGGAATCATGATCGAGCATGCGGATCATGATCGCGTCGACATAGCGCGACAGCACGCGCGCCGTGTCGGCGATGGTTTCGCGTTCGCCGAGCTCGATCTCCTGCCCGGTCACCATCATCGGCGAGCCGCCGAGTTCGCGGATGCCGACGTCGAAGGAGACGCGGGTGCGCAAGGACGGCTGCTCGAAGATCATGGCGATGACCTTGCCTTCGAGCAGGCGGTCTCCGGCCGCGTCGGGCGTGCGCCGGCGCGACTTGATCTGCTCGCCGGCGCGCAGGATGGCGCGGAGTTCGCCGGCGGAGAAATCGGAAAGGTCGAGGAAATGGCGCGTCACGGGCGCTTCCTTCACGTCACGAGACGGGTCTGGCGTGATTACTCGGCGGCCGGCCGCTTCAGCGTGGCCTCGATGCCGCGCGCCGCCTGGTCGAGCCGCGAGACCGCCTCGGCCACTTCCGCGTCGCTGATGATCAGCGGCGGCAGCAGGCGCACGACATTGTCGCCGGCCGCGACGACGAGCAGGCCCGCCGCACGCGCTTCCGCGACGAAATCGGTGTTGAGGGTGCGCAGCTTGAGCCCGAGCATCAGGCCTTCGCCACGGATTTCCTCGATCACGTCCGGGTGCTGGTCCTTGAGCTGCGCCAGCGACTGACGCAGGCGCAGGCCGAGCTGCGCGACGCGCTCGATGAAGCCGTCCTCCAGGATGACGTCGAGCACGGCGTTGCCGACCGCCATGGCGAGCGGATTGCCGCCGAAGGTCGTGCCATGCGTGCCCAGCGTCATGCCCGAGGCCGCGTCCTCGGTCGCGAGGCACGCACCCATCGGGAAGCCGCCGCCGATACCCTTGGCGATCGACATGATGTCGGGCGCGATGCCGTAATGCTCATGGGAGAAGAACTTGCCGGTCCGGCCGACGCCGGTCTGGATCTCGTCGAAGATCAGCATCAGGCCGTGCTCGTCGCAGAGTTCGCGCAGCAGCTTGAGGAAGCGCATCGGCACCGAGCGCAGGCCACCCTCGCCCTGGATCGGCTCGATCATCAGGGCTGCGGTCTCAGGGCCGATCGCGGCCTTCAGCGCCGTCTCGTCGTCGAAGCCTACCTGATCGAAGCCGGCGACCTTGGGGCCGAAGCCGTCGATGTATTTCTGCTGGCCGCCGGCCGCGATCGTCGCCAGCGTCCGGCCGTGGAATGCGCCCTCGAAGGTGATGATGCGGTAGCGCTCGGGATGCCCCTTCGCGGCATGGTATTTCCGCGCCATCTTGATCGCGCATTCGTTCGCCTCGGCGCCCGAATTGGTGAAGAAGACGCGTTCCGCAAAGGTCGCCTCGCAGAGCCGCCGCGCCAGCTTCTCGCCGTCGGGCATCGTGTAGAGGTTCGATGTGTGCCAGATGCGCTGCGCCTGCTCGGTCAGCGCCTTGACCAGATGAGGGTGCGCATGACCGAGCGCATTGACCGCGATGCCGGCGCCGAAATCGAGATAGCGCGTGCCGTCAGCCGTGATCGCCCAGGGGCCTTCGCCGCGCTCGAAAGCGACGGGCGCGCGCGCATAGGTCGGCAGCAATACGGAGGGTGATGCGGAAACAGCGGTCATGGGAGGGGTATCCTCGTGACGAAAAGCGAAGGATCGAAGGGGCTGATGCATAAGCGGGGGGCAGATGACGCCGGGCGGGAATGTGCCATGCCCATGCGACCTGCCGGCGACATCATCGTCGCAGCCCAGCCTCTCGTCGCATCGCCGTCATCATGACCAACGTCCCGATCCTTCAAAAACATAAGCGCCGCCCAAGGCGGGGCGGCTGCATGTGATAACTATGCGGGAGGGTCGCGGCACTGTCAATTCTGGCGCGGCCCGGTTCAGGTCATAGGCCGTTGCTGCAGCACGCGATTTCCTATCGCTTTACCGGATGGATGCATTACTTCTCTCAGCCCTTCCTCCGGATGCTTCCGCGCCATGCCGCTTCCCCACAAGCTCGTCATCTACGAGAGCAATCTCGGCAGTGTCCTGCGGCATCTCCAGCCTCGCCCGGCCTCCGCGACGGGACCGGACACGCGCTTCTCCGAATATGACCGCCTTCCGCTGCGCTTCGACCTCGAGCTGAGTCCGGAGGCGTTCGCCATCGTTCGCAACTCCATGGTCGGCCAGCAACTCGTTCTGGAGATGGTCACGGTCGTCAACGATCTCGTCCGTACCCGCGTGATGGGCTTCGCCAGCACGGGTCAGGCCCAGAACCGCAGCTTCCGCACGCGTGTCGAAGGCGTGCTGACGCAAGGTGGGATCGAACTGGGCAGGCGGGTTGAACGGCTGCTGGCTCGCCATGCCGAGATGGACCAGGCGTGGGGCAAGTATTTCCGGGGCCAGCGCAAGGACCTGATCTTTGCCGCGATCGGCATCGGCCTGACGGTTGCGAGCGTCGCCCTCGTCGTGCCGACGGGCGGGGTCAGCATCGGGATCACGATCGCCGCCGGCGCCAAATCCGTCGCGGAGGCGGTCAAGAAGCTCTCGGAATGCTGGCGCACCGCCGATGAGCAGCGCAAGAAGGTCGAGACTTCCATCAAGGTGCTGCTCGATGCCTATCTCAAGAGCGTTCATCGCGGCCGTGCGATCCAGATCACCGGCGCGGTCATCGACACGATCGGTATATTGACCGTCGCCGAGGCGCTCCCTTTCGTGCGTAACCAGCTGATGCCGAACGTCTCCAGGATCAAGTCGGACATGGAGGTCCACAAGGGCAAGCTCGGGCATCTTTATGTCGAGGCCAACCGGCTCTCCGGCCAGCTCTTCGAGCTGCTCGACCAGATCGACGAGTGGAAGCGGCAAAATCCCGGTCAGACCATGCCGAATCTGGCCAAGGTCGAAGCGAGAATCGACCAGCTGCTCGACTCCGGCGTGCGTAAATTCATGTTCCGCGACAAGCTCACCATCGCCGGTGCCTATTCGCGCTACGAGGCCGGGATGCAGGCGCACGAGACGCTGACCACGCAGTTCCAGCAGCTGCAGGGCCTGGAAACCCATCCCCGCCAGGTCGAAATCATTCGCGGGGTGATCAAGATCCTGGGCAAACTCGCCTATATCGGCGCTGGCTACGGAGCAGGGCTCGATTCCGAATCCGTCGGCCTTATCAATGCCGGGTCCGCCACCTCGATCAGCTCGCTGACCGCGACGGTGGTCGGCGATGCCATCGGGACGACAGCGGACTTCATCGAATTCTCCGGGCATGTGAAGGGAGATGCGCCGGCCAGCGCCGTTCATGCGGCGGCGCACAGCATCACGGCAAGCTACGCGTCGTTGCCCGTCGTTCCTCCGCCGAGGCCGCAGCAGCTGCAGGTGACGCGCGGGACGGCGCCAAGACCCGCTCCTCGCGCGCCGCCCCAAACGCCCCGGCCCCTGCCGGCGCAGACGGTGCAGACCGCGCCGCAACGGCCTGCGCCGCCGCGGCCACCCCCGCGGCCTTATCGCGGCCCGTGACGAGCAGAAAGCGCGAGCGCCCATCTGGCGAAGCAGCCTGGCGCCCTCATGCGACACGGCCGTTGTATGCCGCAACGTCAGCGTTGCAGAAGAGATTCACCTTGACGCGACTTTCGCAAATGGACTGGGGAAAAGCCGTTTTCTGATTCGGCGACTCTTGTCGCCGAGTCGCGCCATCTTGTAGGGTCGCGTCAGTCAGATACGACATCTCGTGCGGCGTCCCCTGTACCGACAGTTTTTGCTGTAACGGCTTCCGTTTTGCGACGGGCGCTGCCGGTATCGGATTCCGCCATGATCCGCCCGTAAAGCCAGCCCGCAAGGCGCTGGCCGGAAAGAACAGGTGAAGCCGATGAATGAAGCCGGAGCATGGACGGAAGACCGGGTCGAGCTTCTCAAGAAGCTCTGGAGCGACGGTTTGAGCGCCAGCCAGATCGCGGGCGAGCTCGGCAGCGTCACGCGCAATGCCGTGATCGGCAAGGTGCATCGCCTCGGCCTGTCGGGCCGCGCGAAGAATCCGGCCGCCGCCTCGAGCGCGCCCCGCGCCACTCCCGTGCGCAAGCCGACGACCCGCTCGCCCAGCCACCCGATGACCGGGCAGGGCGCAGGCGGCATGACCCGCGGCGCGAATGCGCTCGCGCCGCAATTCGCCACCGAAGCCGAGATCGAGACGCAGCCGGCGCCCGCTTTGTCGGAGGATGTCGTGGTGCCGTTCTCCGAGCGCGTCACCATCATGGATCTGCGCGAGTATATGTGCCGCTGGCCGATGGGCGATCCGACGACGCCGGAATTCCGCTTCTGCGGCGGCCGCTCGCAGACCGGCATGCCCTACTGCACCTACCACTCCCGCATCGCCTACCAGCCCGCCGCCGATCGCAGGCGCGACCGTAGCCGGATGGCCGCGCGGGTGTGAAGACGGTTCAACGCAGGATCTGAGGAAGCCGGCCGAAAGGCCGGCTTTTTCTTTGGCGCGCTGGATAAGCAACGCTAATGGCTGCGCTTCCCGCCCTGCGCCTCCAGATGCCGACTCCAGCGCGACAGGCCGTAGCAGAGCAGCCAGTAGATCGAGCCGGAGAAGGCATAGGCCTCCATGCTCATGCCGACCCAGTTCGGGTCGGCGAGCGAGGCCTGTGCGATGCCGAGCAGATCGAGGATAGAGACCACCAGCACCAGCGTGGTGTTCTTCAGCAGCGCGATGATCTCGTTGGTCATCGCCGGCAGCGAGATGCGCAGCGCCTGTGGCAGCACGATCAGCCCCGTCGCCTTCCAGTAGTTCAGCCCGAGTGCGGTCGCAGCCTCGCGCTGGCCCTGCGGCAGCGCCTGCAGGCCGCCGCGGATGGCCTCCGCCATATAGGCGGCGATGCAGAAGCCGAGCCCGATCACGGCGCGCGCCAGCCTGTCGACGCCGATGCCCGAGGGCATGATCAGCGGCAGCAGCAGCGAGGCGAGAAAGATCACCGCGATGATCGGCACGCCGCGCCAGAACTCGATGAAAAGCACGCTGACGAGCCGGATCAGCGGCAATTGCGACTGCCGCCCGAGTGCGAAGACGATACCGAGCGGGATCGCGATCAGGCTCGAATAGATCGCGATGAACAGGGTCAGCATCAGCCCGCCCCATTCGCGCGTCTCCACGGGACGCAAGCCCAGGCCGCCGGCCAGCAGCCAGATGCCGAGCGGCGGCAGCACGACGAGCGCGGCGAGGCCGAGCCGGAGCTTCAGCCGCTGCGGCGCAAACACGATCGCTGCCGCCGCCAGCACGAAGACGATGCCGGTCAGGTCGGCGCGCCAGCGCTGGTCCGGCGGATAGAGCCCGTACATGAACTGCCCGAAGCGGGCGCTGATGAAGACCCAGCAGGCGCCGCCGGGCGTGCAGTCGTTGCGCGAGGTTCCGACCCATGTCGCGTCGATCAGCGCCCAGCGGATGATCGGGATCGCCAGCCAGACGATGGCAAGCGCGATCAGCAGCGTGACGACGCCCGCCATCGGCGTAGCGAACAGGCGCTGGCGCCAGAGCGGCAATGCCGCGGTGCTCATTGCGGCTGCGCTCATCGCGTCACCAGTGCGATCTTGGCATTGTACCAGTTCATGAAGGCGGAGACGGCAAGCCCGATGACGAGATAGACCGCCAGCGTCATCGCGATGATCTCGATCGCCTGGCCGGTGTTGTTCAGCGCCGAGCCCATGAACAGGCTGACCACGTCGGGATAGGCGATCGCCGCGCCGAAGGACGAGTTTTTCAGCACGTTGAGATACTGGTTCGTCAGCGGCGGGATCATCACGCGCAGCGCTTGCGGGATGGTGACGAGCCGCAGCGTCTGCGTGCGCTGGAGACCGAGCGCCGAGGACGCTTCGATCTGGCCATGCGGCACCGCCTGGATGCCGCCGCGCACGATTTCGGCGATGAAGCCGGCGGTATAGGTCACCAGCGCCGCCAGCAACGCGACGAATTCCGGGATCACGACGAAGCCGCCGCGATAGTTGAAGCCGCGCAGTACGGGGATATCCCAGCGCGTCGCCAGGCTAGCCCATGTGAAGGCGAGAATGGGGATCAGCACCACGAGGGCGGCGCCGACCAACAGCACCGGCGCGTCGCGCCCGGTCGCGTCCTTGCGCCGGCGCGCCCACAGCGCAAACAGCCATTGCGCCAGCCATGCCAGCAGCATCACGATCGCGGCCATGCGGAAATTCGCCGGCGCGTCGGGCAGCGCGATGGTCAGGCCGCGATTGTTCAGGAAGGCGACGCCGAAGACGCTGAGGCTGTCGCGCGGGGCGGGCAGGGCGGCGATAACGCCGAAATACCAGAACAGAACGAAGAACAGCAGCGGGATGTTGCGGACGAACTCGATATAGGCCCCCGCGATCGTCGAGAGCAGCCAGTGCGACGAGAGCCGGGCGATACCGATGACGAAGCCGAGCGCCGTCGCCAGCACCAGCGCGAGCGCGGTGACCAGCAGGGTGTTGGCGACGCCGGCCCAAAACAGCGCGAAGATCGTGTCCGACTGCGTATAGCTCGTCAGCACGAACGGCACGTCGATGCCGGAATTGCGCCAGAGGAAGTCGAAGCCCGAGGCGATGCCGGCCTTGACCATGTTCTCGGACGCATTGCGAACAAAATATATGGTCAGGCCGACGAGCCCGACGACGACCGCAGCCTGATAGATCAGGTCGCGGACGCGCTTGTCGTTGAGGAGGGCGAAGGCTTTGGTCACGGCGTCACGGCCTTGGGCAGGTTGTATCCTGAAACACCGCGTCATTCCGGGCGCAGCGAAGCGTAGACCCGGAATCCATCGTCGAGCACGACGGTGCGCTATGATGGATTCCGGATCGGCGCGGCGTCGCCGCTGGTCCGGAATGACGGTCGCGTTTCAACTGGACGCCGTCAGGCGTCTGAGATCGCAGCCGCTCTCACTGGAACGGCGGGGTGAACAGCAGTCCGCCCTTGGTCCAGAGCGCGTTCTGGCCGCGCTCGAGTTTCAGCGTCGAACCCATGCCGACGGTGCGCTCGAAGCTTTCGCCGTAATTCCCGACCTGCTTGATGGCGCTGTACATCCACTCATTGGGCAGGCCGAGCATCGCGCCGAAATTGCCCTCGGCCCCGAGCAGGCGGCGGACCTCGGAATTCTTCGAGTTGGCCTTCATCTCGTCGACATTGGCGGCGGTGACGCCGAGCGCCTCGGCTGCGATCTGGCCGTTCAGCACCCAGCGCACGATGGTCTGCCAGCGGTCGTCGCCCCAGCGCGTCACCGGCCCCTGCGGATCGTTTGAGATCGGCTGGGTCAGGATGACATGCTCGTCGGGCACCTTGAGCTTGGCGCGCTGGCCGGCGAGGGCGCCGACGCCGGCGGTGTAGGCGTCGCAGCGGCCGGAATCATAGGCCGTGATCGCGTCGTCGTTCTTCTGGAAATTGGTGATGGTGACCTTGAGGTTGCGCTCGCGGAACCAGTCGGCGGCGTTCTTTTCCTCGGTCGAGCCGGCGGCGACGCAGACCGAGGCGCCGTCGAGATCGGCCGCCGTCTTGGCGTTGGCCTTTTTGCGGACGATGAAGGTCTGGCCTTCGTAGAAGTTGATGCCCTGGAAGTTCAGGCCCAGTGAGGCGTTTCGGGAGAAGGTAATGGTCGAGTTCCGCGCGAGCAGGTCGACCTGGCCCGATTGCAGGATCGGCCAGCGCTGCTGCACCGAGGTCGGCGTGAACTTGACCTTTGTGGCGTCGCCGAACACGGCCGCCGCCAGCGCCTTGCAGTAGTCGACGTCCAGCCCGGTCCATTCGCCCTTGTCGTTGGCGAAGGAGAAGCCGGGCAGGCCGAGGTGCACGCCGCATTCGATATGGCCGCGCGCCTTGATGGCGTCCAGCGTCGGGCTCGGCGCAAGCTGCTGCGCGCCCGCAAGCGTGGTCCCCGCGACGAGGATCGCCGCCGCGCCTAGAATCGTTTTCATGTCAGTCCCCGTCTGCTTCGCCGGCTCTCGGGCCGCTGTCCGCGACTATGCAACAGCAGCGTCGGAAGCGGTAGCGCCTGAATTGATTGGCGGCGTCGCCCGCCAGCCCTCATCCTGAGGAGCGCCGCAGGCGCGTCTCGAAGGATGGTTCAGTATGCTCCGGTATCTGCTGGAACATCCTTCGAGACGCCGCTTCGCGGCTCCTCAGGATGAGGGCCGTGGGGCCGAAAGAGGCTCACGGCACGAGGCTCTTGGCCAGCATGCAGTGGATACCCTTGGAGCCGTTGACCGTCTGCGTCACCCGCAGGTCGGCGGCGAGGCTGCACAGCATGTAGGCCTCCTCGCGGGTGAGCCTGGTGCGGCCCACGATCAGCCCGATCATCTCGCGCAGCGCCTGCTTGGCGCAGAGGTTCAGATCGGGGTCGATGCCCATCGTGATGTGATGCGTCGGTGTCTCCGCGCGCGGCGTCGCGAACGACAGATCCTCGCGCAGGATGAACTCGAAAGTGCCCTCCAGCGCGGTCTCGATCGCCGTGACGCAGACCTCGCCGTCGCCCTGCGCGCCATGGCCGTCGCCGCAGGAGAACAGCCCGCCTTCGACGAAGACCGGCAGATAGAGCGTCGAGCCGGCGACGAGCTCCTTGTTGTCGAGATTGCCGCCGAAGGCGCGCGGGATCAGCGAGGTCAGCCGGCCCCAATGCGCCGGGGGCGCGGTTCCCATCACGCCGAAGAAGGGCGCGAGCGGCAGATCCATGCCCCAGGGCAGCCGCGCCATGTTCGCCTCGGCATCGAGCCCGATATGCACGAAGCTGTGCGCGTCGAAATCCTCGGGCAGCGTGCCTGCCAGCGGTTTGATCAGCGTGTAGCCCCAGTCTGTGCGGAGCCTGACTTCGCGGATGCGGACCTCCAGAACCTGGCCGGGCTTTGCGCCCTTGATAGCCACCGGGCCGGTCAGGATATGGCCGGGCGACATCCGCTCGGCTCGGGCGTGGATTTCGTGGATTTCCGGCAGGACATTGAAATGCGATGTCGGCTGCGCCTCCGCCGGGCCGGTGACGGTGCGGATGGTGACGCTGTCGCCGCTTTCGATCGTCAGGACCGGTTTGAGCGCGGCCTCGAAGAAGCCCCAGTGGCAGGTGTCGAGACCAGCTTCGAGCAGATGGTGCGTCACGGGGAGCCTTTCAGGGCGCAGCCGCGATCACCGGCCGGGCGTTCTTGCGGCAAGAATTCTTGCGGATCGTGTAGAGCGTCGCGCCGATCACGATCGCCGCGCCGATCGCGGTGGTCAAGGCCGGGATCTCGGCGAAGAAGACGAAGCCGGTGAAGCACGACAGGATCAGCCTCGTGAAATCGAGTGGGGCCAGCGCCGCCGCCTCGCCGACCTGATAGGCCCGCGTGATCAGCCATTGCCCGGCGGTGCCGAACAGGCTGAGCACGGCGATCCAGAACCATTGCTCGGCGTTGGGCGAAACCCACCACCACCATGTCGGCAAAGCGAGCACCGCGACCAGCACGATGCATTGATAGAGCAGGATCGTCTCGGTCCGTTCGGTCGCGGCGAGCATCCTGACGCTGATCGTGATCACCGCCCCGAACAACGCTCCAGCCACCGACATCAGCGCATAGAAGTCGAGCCCCTTGCTCGACGGGTTCAGCATGATCAGCACGCCGACGAAACCGAACGCTGTGGCGGCCCAGCGCCGCCCGTCGACCTTCTCTTTCAACACCACCACCGCCGCGATGGTGACGAACAGGATCTGGCTGAAGCCGATCGCGGTCGCCTGCGCCAGCGGGATGTGGATGAGCGCGGCAAAGCCCGCGAGCATCGAGGCGAGCGTCACCAGAGCGCGCAGGACCTGCAGGCCCGGGCGCGTGGTTTTGAGCATCACCGGCAGGGCGGCGCCGGCGAAAACCGCAATGATCGCGCTCATGATGATCTGGCGGATCAGCAGGATCTCGACCAGCGGGATCGCGGCCCCGACATGTTTCATCGCGCCGGCCATCACGGCGTAGAACAGCATCGCCGACATCATGTAGAGCGAGCCGCGCAGATTGCCGCTCGCGCCGCGCCACCAATGCTTCAGGCGGTTCGAGCGGCCGGCGAACCAGTTGAGCGGGGCGGGCGCGACGACATCGGGAATTGCGGTCAACACGATCGGCGCGTGCGCGTCGGGAGCCTCCGGCGCGGCGATGACGTCGGCCTGCGGGCGGGACCACGCGATTTCGGCCGTGTCGCCATCGAACCCCGAGCGGTTATCCCGCCCGGCCTGCCGGTCCTCGCTCATCGCCCCAACCATCCGCCGGGGTTTCAGCTTCACCCGGTCTTTGCGTTTCCACCGGTGTAAATCATTGCCGTGTCGGCATCGTCGCGGCCAGAGGCTGCGACACATGCCGGGGTTGTCCCAGCCGGGCCGCCGATGCGTCGGCAGGGCAGGGGCGGCATTCGCGGCCCGGCCTGTTGCTGCGCTGCAAAGCGGTGTAGGAGCCGGGCCAAGCATGCGGGCAGCGACCCGCTTCCTCCTTTGCAAAGGGCAGGTCGAGCCGGATGAGGGCGTTGCTGTCGGATCTGTCGGGCGGATTTGCCGCGCTCGCGCCGGGGCGCTTCCCTTATCGTCGTTTCATGTTTGCGCTGCTGCTCGGTGGTCTCGGCGGCTGGCTTTTCGTGCAGGCGCGGCTGCCCTTGCCGTGGATGCTCGGCTCGATGGTGTTTTGCACGACGGCCGCGCTGCTGCGCCTGCCGGTCGCAGCGCCGCCGGTCATCCGTCCGCCGATGACCATGGTGATCGGCGTGATGCTCGGCGCCAGCTTCAGGCCCTCTGTGATCGCGCAGATCCCGAACTGGCTGCCGACAATCGCCGGCCTCGTGCTGTTCATGTGCGCCTGCGCGGTCTGCTGCGTCGGCTATTTCCGGCGCTTCGCCGGGTTCGATCCGGTCACGGCCTTCTTCGCCGGCATGCCCGGCGGACTGGTCGAGATGGTTACGGTCGGCGAGGAGAAGGGCGGCGACGCCCGCATCATCGCGCTGATCCATTCCGCCCGCATCCTGCTGGTGGTGATGACGCTGCCCTTCATCGTGCAATGGCTCGGCGGCGTTCCGCTCGGCGGCACGCGGGTCGCCGGACCCTCGATCTCGCAAACGCCGCTTTTCGCCGAGCTCTCGCTGCTGGCCTGCGGTCTCGCCGGCATCGTCGTCGGGCACTGGCTGCGGCTGCCGGCGAAATTCCTGCTCGGCCCGATGCTGGTCAGCGCGCTCGTCCATATGCTGGGCTTCAGCGATTCGGCGCCGCCCTTCGAGATCGTCAATGCGGCCCAGCTCGTGCTCGGCGTCACTGTCGGCTGCCGCTTCATCGGCACGCCGCCGCGCGTTATCCTGCGCGTGCTGGCGCTCTCGGTGGGCTCGACGGCGATGCTATTGGCGCTGACGCTGGCCTTCGCCTGGCTCGTCGCACTGGTCTCGACGCACGGCCATGTTCCGCTGATCCTGGCCTATTCGCCTGGCGGCCTGCCCGAAATGAGCCTGATCGCGCTGGCGCTGCACACCGATGTCGCCTTCGTCGCTGCCCACCACATCATCCGCGTGTTCTTGGTGATGGTCTGCGCCGGTCCTTTGTTTGGGCTGATCATCGGGCGCAAGCCGTCGCCGGACGCAGCCCCGGCCGAATAGCGCTCAGCCGCGCGCCGCGGCGAGACCCTGCTCCAGAGCGGCGGACAGGGCGGCAAGCTGCTTTTCCATGAAGGCGCCGCCATCGAGCCGCTGCGGGTCGCCGGCGCGGATCGCCGCCAGACGCGCGACCAGTTCGCGGGCGAAATCCTCCGGTGTGTCCGCGCGCGAGACGTTGTCCGGCATCGTGCTGAAGCCGCGACACGACAATGTCGTGGCGACGGCCGGCATCCCGAGCTGCATGGTCTCGACCGTCTTGAGCTGGACGCCGGTGCCGGCCCGGCTCGACAGCGCCACGATACGGCATGAGCGCAGGAAGGCGTCGGCATCGGGCACCCGGCCGGCGAGCGTTACCTGCGGCGGCAGGGCCGGCATCTCGGCCGGCAGGCGGCCCGCGACCGCGACCGTGACGTCGGGCGGCAGCAGCGGGCGGACCTCGCGCAGGAACCAGTCGAGCCCGATGAAGTTCGGCGCCCAGGTCCAGGTTCCGATCAGACCGATGTCATGGGCGATCGGTTCCGGCGCGCCGGCATCGATCGCGCGCGCTGCGCCCGACACCAGCGGCAGCACGGCCGATTTCGTCTGGCGGCTCGGCCCCAGCGCGGCCCGGTCTTCTTCGGCAAGGGTCCAGACGAAGCGCGCCTCGTCCCAGAGCCTGCGCTCGATCCGTTCCAGCAGCCTCGCCTCGCGGGCAAAGAGCCATCGCAGCAGCGGGTTGCCGGCATGTTCAGCGCTCTGCCGTGCCGAGACATGCTCGATATTATGCTCGACGAGAACGCACGGGCCGAGCGTCAAAAGCTCCGGAAAGGCCCCCGGCAGCATCACCGAGTTCAGGATGATCGCATCGAACGGCCCGCGCGACCTGACGGCCTCGACCAGCCGCCCTTGGCCGGCGAGCTTGAGCTTGGCACAGGCGATCGGCAGTCCGCTTGCCAACGCGGAGCCGATCCAGCCCAGCTTGCGCCCGGTCGATACGGCCGCGTTCTCGATCTCGACGGCGTCGATCACGACAGCCCCAATCGGCTCGGCAGGGGTCTCGCCCGGCCGCGTGAAACCGAACGCCGTGACCTCATGGCCGGCCGTGCGCAGCGCGCTCAGGATCGCCGCATTGGCGATCTCGAACCCGGTATCGGGTTTGGCGACGGGGATCAGCGAGGTCAGGAAGGCGAGGCGCAAGGCGGGCGGCCCTTCGGGGAGAATGCCGGGCGAGAGAGGCGCAGATCGCGACGACGGGTCAAGCGCCGGCATCACTCTTGGTAACCGCTCCCTCGCGCGATACCCGCCCCTGTCTGAGCCCGCGCACACCGAACCTTAAGCGGCTTTCGGCTAGGTTCGCGCTCATGCTGCCGAGCCTGACCGAGCCCGGGAATGTCGAGAAGGCCGCTGCGTCGCAGCCGGTCGCTGGCTTCGATGTGCCCGAAACCTTCGAGATCGTGGCGCGCTCGCCCGAGAGCGAACTTCGCCTGGTCGAAAGCGTCGTCTGCGTGCCCACTTTCAAGCGCCCGGACATGCTGGAAGCGACGCTGCGCTCGCTGGCGGCGCAGACCGGCGGGCATGATTTCGCGGTGATCGTCGTCGAGAACGAAGGCGTCGCGCGCGAGGGGGCCGTTCGCGCTACGGCGCTGCTTGAAGCCGGTCTGTTCAAGGGTTTCGTCATCGTCGAACCGCGCCAGGGCAACTGCAAGGCCTACAACGCCGCCTGGCGCTGCGCCCTGACGCGGCTGCCAGCGCTGAAGCAGATACTCGGCATCGACGACGACGAGCAGGCCGAACCCGGCTGGCTCGAAGCTTTCCTGCAGGCGGCGAAGACGGCTCCCGCCGAGCTCTTCGGGGGATCGGTGACGCCGCGCTTCGAGGACGTCTCGCGAGCCTGGCTCGTCGCCCACCCGGTGTTTCGCTCGCACTACGCTCGTTCCGGCGAGGTCCCGATCCTCTATTCCAGCGCAAACTATCTGATCCGGCGCGCGGTGCTGGAGCGGCTCGGCCATCCTTTCCTCGATGAGAGCTTCGATTTCACCGGCGGCGGCGACAGCGATTTCTTCACCCGTGCCAAAGCGGCGGGTTTCCGGTTCTGGTGGGTGCAGGATGCAGCCCAGCGCGAGACCATGCCGGCGCGGCGCAGCGAGACAGGCTGGATCGTCGCGCGCGCTCTGCGCAATGGCGCGATCTCGGCGGCGATCGAGCGGCGCGAGCACCCGGGAATAGTGGGCCGATTGCGGGTGCTGGCGAAGTCGCTGGCGCTTCTGGCGGCCTCTGTCCCGCGCGGGCTGATGCTCGCCTTGCATACGCGCTCGGGCCTGATCGGGCTTTATCACGCGCAGGTAGCAGTCGGCCGGCTGATGTCGGAGTTCGGCGTCTCCAGCGAGCAGTATCGCAAACCGGAAAAGAACTAAGGCATTTTCGAGCGAAGTGGGCACCGGTTCGCGTGAAGAAAATGCGATAAAACAGAAGGCTAGAGCAGTTCCGCGATTCGGAGAAACGCGGAACTGCTCTAAGGCGCAACCCGGTATTTCGATGTCAGCCTGAGGCCGATCACGGCGAGCAGCAGCGCAAACCAGACCGGATCGGCGCGCCGGAAGAAGAAGCTCTCCAGGCAGGCTGAATAGACCGAGAACAGCCAGATCCGGAAGAACAGCTCGGCCAGCGCCCTGTTCTCAGGCGTCTTCAGGACGCGGTGGTGGTCGCGCAGCGGCAGCAGGATCAGCACGATCAGCGCCAGCAGCATCCCGGGAATACCAAGCCCGATGGCGAGGTCGACATAGCCGCTATGGCCATGGACCATGCCCTGCGCGATGCCGGTCTCGCGCTCGCCGATCTCGGCGAACATCACGAAATCGCTGCGCCAGAAGCCCTCGAAGCCATAGCCGGTGATCGGCCGGTTCCAGAGCCGGTCGAGCGCGAATTTCCAGATCTCGGTGCGGCCGGTGAAAGTCTGGCCGGGGCTCGCCGCCTGCAGGATGTCGTCGACCGGCTTGAACAGCACGGAACCGATCGTCGCCGTCACCAGCAAGGCGAGCGGGCCGAGCGCCAGCAACGCCCGCAGCCACAGGCTCCCGATGCGGGCGCAGGCGTACCCCATCAGAACGACGAGGGGGCCAAGCATCATCGAGGTTTTCGAGCCCGTGAAGAACAGGAAAAAGGCGGCCAATCCGAAAACCGCCCACCCCAGACGCGGCGACGTCGTGGTGACGAAGATGCCGATCAGCGCCAGGATCACCATGATCGCGCCGGCGATGTTCTTGTGGTCGAACAGGCCGCGCCATGCCCCGGCATGCTCGGGTTCGAGCGCGTCGCCGGCCGAATGGATCGCGATATCGGGATAGATCACGAGGCCGGCATAGCAGATCACCAGCACGATCATGGCCGCGCTGCCGGTCAGGCTCGCGAAATGGGCTCGCCCCTTCGGCAGCAGCATGATCGATCCGGCGATCACCAGCACGACCAGCGTGAAACGGAAGGCGCGCATCGAGACGTCGGGGTTGGCCGATTGCAGCACGCCGAACGTCATCCACGCGATCAGCAGGATCCAGCTTGGCCGGAGATAGGCCATCGCCGCCCGTCCGCCCCCCGACAGCGCCGCGCAGGCGACGCCGAGCACGGCGACCAGCGAGAAGCTGACCTGGTTGAGGACATTGGCGGTGTCGTCGTTGGCGACCTCATAGGTGCCCTTGAACGGCCCGGTCGAAACCCAGACCAGCAGCAGCGCCGCGACGAAGACGGCGCTGCGCAGATAGAGCCCGGCATCGCCAGCGACGGGAGGCGCGGAGACCTCGATGCCGGCCGCGCTCATCAGGCGGCGTTGACGACGAAGCCGCGGATCTTGGCGGCGTGGGGGCCGAGCGCCGCATTGGCCTGTTCGAGATCGGCGGCCCCGACCGCGCCCTCGCGCACGACCAGAACGATATCGTCGATCGCCTCGACGAAAAGCTGCGAGAGCCCGTCTGCGCCCACCGTCCCGCCATCGATCACGATCGGCCCGAAGCGCCGCGCCGCAGGGAGGAAGCTGCCGGCGATCTGCTCGGAGGTGACGAGATCGGTGCGCCCGAAGCGCGGCAGGAAGAACAGGCCGGTGCCCTCGTCCTGAAGCGCGGCGCGCACCAGCCCGGTGGCGCCGGTGACGATCTCGTGCAGCCCGGCCTGCGCGTCGGGCGCGAACACGCTCGTCAGGCTGTTCTCGCCGAGACCGGCATCGACCAGCATGGCCGGCAGGCCGGCAAGCGCTGCGTCCAATGCGAGATTGAGCGCGAGCGTCGAGGTCCCCGCGCCGGAGCGCAGGCCCAGGACGAGGATGCGGCGCGCCGCCGACGCGTCGTCGGGCGCGAGCGCCGAGCGGACGCTGCGGACGGCCTTTGCGAAGCCCGCATCGGGCTTGTCGATGACATCGACGAGATGCGCCTTCGACTGGAAGACCGAGCGCGCCTCGTCCTGGCTGCGCCGCCAGCGCCGATGCCGTACGGCTGGCAGCGTCGCCAGAAGCGGGGCCGCGGCCGCCTGCAGGATGGCCGGCATGCGCTCGCCTTGCCCGCCCTGGATCGCGGTGAAGCGTCGCCAGCCTGTGAGTTTGCCAGCGGGCGCAGGCGAAGCGGCGACCTGCTGCGGGATCGTGGCGGGGACCGAGGCCCTGATCTCGGGCGCCCCCGCCGCCTCGGCGGGTTCATCCGTGTCGCGGCGAAGCCAGGCCTCGAAGCGCGACCGGCGCGCATGCCCGGGCGAAGGCGGCGCAACAGGCGCGGGTACAGGTCTGGGCGGAGGGGCAGATTTCGGGGAAGCGGCGGCAGGAGCGATCGGCGCGCGGGCTGGCGCTGGAGCCGGAGTCGGAGCGGGTACGCGAGCGCGGGCAGGGCGTGGCGCGCCTGCCATCAGCGCCAGGCCGATGGCGAGTGCTGCCCCGGTCGCTCCGCCACCGATGCCGCCGAGCACCACGATGGTGCGCCGGGTGATGCCGCTCTTTTCGAGCGGCGGCATGGCCTGGCTGATGATGCGGGCGTTGGTCGTGTCGATGCCGGCGAGTTCGCCGGTTTCGCGCGCGCGCCGGAGGAAGGCGTCATAGACGACGCGGGAGGATTCGACTTCGCGTTCGAGCTCGCGCAGCTCCACCGAAGCCCGGCCGGCGGCGTATTGCGAGGTCGTCAGCTGCTGCACCCGGCGCGCGATCTGGCGTTCGGATTCGACCGCGCGATCATACTCGACCTTGGCTGCGCGGGCGATCCGCGCCAGCTCGTCGCTGATCTGGCGGCGTGCGTCGCGCACCTGCGACTGCGCGGCGGCCAGCGCCGGATGGCGCGCGCCAAGCGAAGCCAGCAGGTCGGCCTCCTTGCTCAACGCCGCGCCGAGCTGGGCGCGTAGCGCCGTCATGGTGTTGGAGGCGACTGCCTCGGGCACCGCGCCGGCCTCGATGCTGGTGGCGCGCGTCGCCAGCGTCTGGTCGTATTTCGCCTTGGCCTCGGTCACCCTCGTGCGCAGCGCCACGAGCTGGGCGTTGTTGAGCGCAAGCTGCTCGTCGGTGATCGACTTGCCGCCGCCGACCCCGACGATGTTGTTGGCTTCCTTGTATTTCTCCGATTTCTCCTCGGCGATGCGCAGGCGGTTGCGCAACTCCTCGAGGCGTCCGGTCAACGCACTGGTCGCGCGCTGGGCGGCGTCGGCCCTGACCGAAGCCTGATCGTCGAGATAGGCGTTGGCCAGCGCATTGGCGACGCGCGCGGCCTTGGCCGCCTCGCGCGCCGTCACCGAAATGTCGATCACGAAGGTGCGCTCGCCGCGGCGGACAGCGACGTTCTTGTCGAGTGCGGCGAGCGCATAGAGCATGCCGTCGTGCTCGGGCGCGCCGCTGCTGGGCAGCAGGCCGGAGATCAGCCGAGACAGCCCGCCTCTGGGCGCTTCGCCGCCGAATTCGGGATCCTTGTCGAGGCCCTCGCTGGTGACGACACGCGACTTGATGCTGTCGGACGCGATGACGCGCGCCTGGCTTTCGAGATAGCCGGTGATCGAAGTCGGGTCGCCGCTGACCGCGTTGGGCGAGACCTCGTTCTGGAGCACGCGCAGATCGCGCGGGTCGATGAAGAGCTGGGCGGTCGAGACGTATTTCGGGGGCAGGAACAGGCTCGCGGCGGCGGCAAGAACCGCGCCGAGGATCGCCGCCAGGACGATCAGGCCCTTGCGGCTCCATAGAGTGGCGCCGAGCCAGGACGGATCGGCCAGCCGCGCCAGCGCAGGCGCAGGCGCCGGGCCAGGTGCGGCCGGTGGCTTGCGCCGCTCGGGTCTCTCGCTGGCATCACCAGTGACCGCCTCGGTCGTGAACATCAGTTACGCTTCACTTTTCAAGGGTCGTTCAGCCCGCGCTCCGCCGGTAGCGGTCCAGCACGGTCATCATCGGCTTGGGCTTGTAGTTCGCATCGAGCGGCAGGGGGCGCGCTCGGGCGCTGTCCTTGCGCGGGAAGGTCTCGTGGATCCAGGAATAGCGGTCGCTCAAACCCCAGGTCACGACCGCTTTCGGCTGGCGAACCGCGACGATCGCCTCCAGGAAGGTCGAGACCAGGTTCGCGGCCGTGCGGTCGCGCAAAGCGGGGTCGGCCGGAAGCTTCCAGTCGATCACGTCGAGCTCGGTCACCTCGACATCGAGATCGAGCGCGGCGAGATCGCGCATGAACGCCTGCAGCCCGTCAACATCGATCGCTTTTTCGGCATAGAGATGCGCCTGCATGCCGATGCCGTGCACCGGAATGCCCTTGTCGCGCAGTCTCCGGCAGATATCGAGCGCGGCTCTGTGCCGCGCGGGGGCTGAGGAATGGACCTGCTCGAAGTTGAAGTCGTTCAGCACGAGCCGGGCCTTGGGGTCGACGGCGGCGGCGGTGCGGAAGGCGATCTCGATATGCTCCGGTCCAAGCAGCCGCTGCCAGACCGTGTCGCGATAGGACTCGGCTGGGGTCGGGACGAGCTTGATGACCTCGTTGACCACGTCCCAGGTCGCGATCTTGCCCTTGTAGCGGTCGACCACGACCTCGATATGGCGCACCAGCTCGCGCTCGGCCTCGGCCCGGCTGGTCATCGCCTTCGCCCAGGGCGGCAGCGCCTCGCCCCAGAGCAGGGCGTGGCCGCGCAGCGCCTGCCCGTTTTTACGGGCGAAGCCGACGAGTTCGTCGGCGCCGGAGAAGTCGAATGTCGCCCGGTCGTGCCGCAGCGCCTCCCATTTGAGATCGTTCATCGGCACGATCACGTCGCAATGGCGCTTCAGCGCCTCGCGATAGAGCGGGTCGGCGCGAAAGGTCTCGATCTGCGCCGCCGAACCGAAAGGGATCGCCGCGCGGCTCGCTTGCGCCTGCGTCGCGCCAAATCCGGCCGCGACGAGGCCCGCGCCGGCGCGCAGCGCGTCGCGCCGCGTCATTGACGTCCTGTCTCGGGTAGGGGCGGGCGGGTTCATCGGGCGGGACAATTCCGTTTCGTTTAGGGTCGCTCAACGCCTCTGGGCTAAGGAAGTCGGCATACGCGGCATGGAGCAGGCATGGGCCGGGCCAGCCATTTCCGCGCAAACGGGCCCCATGCTTCCTGATCGCAACGCCATCTTCGCCTACCTCACGATCCTGAGCGGCTCGGCTGGCCGGCTCGTCATCTCCCTTGTCTACTTCCTCATCGTTGCGAATACGTTGACCCTCGGTGAATTCGGTCTTTTCGCGACCGCCTCCGCGACCGGGCTGATCCTGTCGCGGCTGCTCGCCTTCGGCTTCGTCTCGCCGCTCTACCGTGTGGCCACGGTGAAGCCGCGTCTGCTGGGGTCATACGCCGCCGGTTTCGCCGGTCTCGCGCTGCTCTCGGCTCCGCTGATCGCGCTCGCGGCGGCGGGCGCCTACTGGGCGCTGTTCGAGGGCCGGCTCGCGGTCCTGCCCTTCGCGCTGATCGTGCTCGCCGAAATCCTCGGCTGGCGGCTGGTCGAGGTCGTCGCCATCGTCAACAACGGCCTGCGGCGCTTCAGGGAGGCGGCGCTGCTCGTCATCATCGGCTCGTCGCTGCGGACGCTCGCGGCGATCCTGTTTTATCTGTCGGGACAGGCGAGCCTCGGCCTCTGGAGCTGGGGCTATCTCGCCTCGACGCTGGCGACGGCGGTGCTGGCGCTGGCGTTCTTCATGCCGAAACTGCGCTGGCGCTTCACGCGCAGGCTCTATCCGCGCCGGATGGCCGATGCGCTCTATGCCGCCGCGGCCGACATCGTCTTCTACATTCAGGCCGAGCTCGACAAGATCCTGATGCTGGCGCTCGCCGGGGAGCGTATCGCGGGACTTTACGCCATCGCGATGCGCGTCATCGACCTCACCGCCATGCCGGTGCGCAGCTTCAACCAGATGCTGGTGCAGAAGATCATGCAGCAGCGCGGACTGGGTGGCGGCGTCGGCAGGCGCGCTTTGGTCGAGCTCGGCATCGCTGCGGTCTCGGTCGGCGGGCTGGCGGCGATCATCCTGCTGTTGCAGCCGTTTCCGGGCGCGCTTGGCCGCAACGTCTCGGAAGCGGCCTATCTCTTCCTGCCGATGCTGGCGGTGCCGGCCTTCCGCAATCTGGTCGAATACCATGCCGAACTGCTCTATGCCCGCGAACGCACCGGCTCGCGCATCGCTTTGCTCTGCGTGGTGACCGCGCTCAAGGCCGGGCTGATGTCCTGGGTAATGATGCGCTTTGGGGCAGGCGACGCCTGGGCGCTCTGGCTCAACCTGGTGTTCGGGCTGGTCTATGTCGTCTCGGCTGCGACGACGTACCGGCTTCTGGCTACTGCGCCTCGAACAGGGCCTTGAGCCGCTCGACCGGCTCGCCGATGAAGGATTGCACGCCGACGGCGACCTGGCCGTCGTCGAGCACCTCCTCGAAGGAGTGCAGGTCGGTCAGCTCCGAGCCGTCGCCGCCCCAGTAGGATTTGCACAGCTCATGTCGGTCGGCGACATGGCCCGACGCCTTGAGTCCGCGCACGCGCTCCGCGAAATAGCCATAGATCATGTATTCGGAGAAATGCCGCTGCGAGGCGATCGCGCTGACCCAGTCGCGCGCATTCATGTCCTCGATATGCGCCAGCATCGCCAGCACGCAGTCGCGCCGCCAGTTCACCAGATTGTTGATGTAGTCGGCGCTGGGCATGGCGGGCGCCGGCAGTCCGAGCAGCCGTGCCGCCATTTCGCACCAGACCACATGATCGCTCATGTCGGGGGTGATGCCATTGGGCTTGACGTAAAGGCGGACGCCACCAGCCACTTCCAGCTCGCCGAGATCGAACTGGCGCAGGAACATCATGTCGGAATCGGCAAAGAGCATCACGTCCTCGGTGATGGCCCCGGCGAGCGCGAATTTCCGCAACTGCTGCGCATGCCAGCCGCGCAACGGCGGTACGCCGCGCCGCAGCGCGCCCAATCCGGTCCAGACCCGGCGCTTGCCGAAATTGAGCGGATCGGGCCAGGCCTTGAGCCAGGACGGCAGCAGCGCGGATTCGGCGATGATCTGGCGGCGAGGGCCGGCAAAGGACGCAAACAGCGCGACGTCCCGATCCTCGACCAGAATGTAATGCATCGCATGACCAGTGACGAAGCGGTCGATACTGGCGCAAAGCAGCCGGCAGCGCTCGATGTCGCCGGCATAGCTTGGCGTTGCGATGGCGTGGCTCAGCCTCATGGCGCGCGGCGGCCGCCGAGGCGGCGCAGACGCTGGCCCAGAACCCGCATCAGGAAGACGGGGTTGCCGATCAGATAGCGGCGCCACAGCCGTCCGGGCTCGAGCCAGAGCCGGTAAAGCCATTCCAGCCGCAAGTCGCGGATCGCGTCGGGTGCGCGAGGAACCTCGTTGGCGAGGAAATCGAACAGCGCGCCGACGCCGGCGGCGACCGTTCCATGCAGGGGCGTGAGCTTCTGCGCGATCCAGCGCTCCTGCAGCGGGTTGCCGAAGGCGACGAGCACGAGGTCGGGCCGGGCCGCCGCGAGCCGCGCCAGCACGCCGACCTCTTCGGCTTGCGTGAAGAAGCCGTGGCTCACCGCTTCGAAGCGATGGCGCGGGTAGTCCTGCGCCAGCTTCGCCGCGGCGCGCTCGGCGACGCCAGGCTTGCCGCCGACCAGCGCGACTCGCAGCGCCCGGGCCTCCGCCGCGAGCAGAGCGGGCGTGAAGTCGGTTCCATTGAGATTGGCCGGGAAGGCCGCGCCGTGCAGCATCAGCGAACCGAGATCGACGCCTATGCCATCGGGCAGGATCAGGAAGCCGGCGAGCTGGTCGCGCAGCTCAGGCTCATGTGCCGCCAGATTGACGAGGTGGGCGTTGCAGAAGGCGAGCTTGACGTGGCGGCCGTTGGCGAAGGCCTCCGACAGCTCGGCCAGCGCGCCTTGCGTGCTCAGCGCCGCAACGACGACGCCGCCGATATCACGCGTCGCGATGCGGGCCGGCACGGGTGCCGGCGCTGCGGTAGCGCGGTGATAGGCGAGGATGTCGGTCACGGTTTTCCGTCGTTTCCACAGGGGTTGGACAGCATCACTTGGCCGAAGCACCGGGCCGGTCAAGGCGAACCCGGTCGAAAGGTGAACGCCGCCTTCCCGCGATATTCGAGAGAAGATGAAGAGGCTTCGCAGCCGGCCTGGGAGGCTCTCGTCCCGAAATGGCACGGCGCGCGTTCCGGGTTTGTCGCCACTTCCCGGAAGGCCATCGCGACGCCACGTTTTGGGTCATGCCGCAGCGGCATATCGATTGCGACTTTCCCGTCCAAGGCGCCTCGAACCGCACCTTTGTCCCGTTTCGGACAGCCGGTTCAGGCCAGTTTGGAGTGGCGGGAATGATGATGAGCGTTAACGATCTCAACTATGCGGCGGCGACGGCGACCGAAGAGCGCGCCAATGCATGGCGGCACTGGATCGGTCTCGTCACCGCGCTGATCGACGCCGTCGTCGTACTGGGCGTCGTCGCCCTGGCGTCGCTCGCCTATCATCTTCTGTCTTACGGTCATTCCGGCGACCGGCTGATCACCGTCGAACTCGCGACGATGATTTCAGCCATCTTCGTCTTCACCAACCTGCTGCGCGGGCGCTACCAGCTCAGCAACTACCTCTCGACCAAGGGTCAGATGACCTCGGCCTTCACGGTCTGGAACATCACCATGGTCGCCTTCATCGCGATCGTGTTCATGGCCAAGATCGTCGACCACTACTCGCGCGCGGTCGTCTTCGTCACCTATCTCACCGGTATCCCGCTGATCGCGCTGGCGCGCTCGGGCATCGTGCGCACCATCTCGATGGCGAGCAAGACCGGCCGTATCACCTCCGAGCGGGTCTTCCTGATCGGGCGCGAACAGGACGTGATGTCCTTCGTCTCGCGGCACCAGCCCTGGAATCTCGGTTTCGTCATCGTCGATGTCGCCTTCCTCAAGGATGGCGACGAGCGCCGCATCAACGATCCTGCCGCCGCCCGCGCCGCCGATCTCGCCACCGCCGTCGCGCGCTGCCGCCTGATGAAGCCCGACGCCGTCTTCATCGCGATGCCGTGGTCGGACCAGGAGAGCATCGACGCCTGCGTCGACGCCTTCATGAACCTTCCCGTCGCGATCCACCTGACGCCCGAGAAGATCATGGACCGTTTCGAAAACCCCCATATCGTCCGTGTCGGCTCGCTCGCCTCCTTACGCCTGACGCGCCCGGCGCTCTCGGCCATCGAGGTCGCCGCCAAGCGCATCTTCGACGTGGTCGTCGCGTCGACGATCCTTGTCCTGACCCTGCCGCTGCTGGCGGTGATCGCGATCCTTGTCCGCTTCGATTCGGCCGGGCCGGTGCTGTTCCTGCAGCGTCGCCACGGCTTCAACCAGCAGACCTTCCGGATCTTCAAGTTCCGCACGATGACCACGACCGACGACGGCGACGTCGTCCGGCAGGCGACGCGCGATGACCCCCGTATCACCCGCGTCGGCGCGATCCTGCGGCGCTACAACCTCGACGAACTGCCGCAGCTGCTGAACGTGATCGGCGGCCAGATGTCGCTGGTCGGGCCGCGTCCGCATGCGCTCGCGCACGACCATGAATTCCAGCGCAAGATCGCGCTCTATGCGCGCCGCCACAACGTCAAGCCCGGCATTACCGGCTGGGCTCAGGTCAACGGCCTGCGCGGCGAGACCGACACCGACGCGAAGATGGCCGAGCGCATCGCCTTCGACCACTGGTACATCGACAACTGGTCGTTCTGGCTCGATCTCGGCATTCTGCTCAAGACGGTCTTCAGTTCGAAAGCCTATCGCAACGCGCTCTGAGCGGTCCTTTCGCAAGCACGACAAAACGGCGCTCCCGGCCTCCGGGGGCGCCGTTTCGCGTTGCCGACGGCATTGACGCCGGGGTTGCCGATCCGCCAAAAGCGGAGGGTACGGGCGCAGTCCCGTCTGGCTTCGGGAGGCCCAGTATGAACCAGATTGATTTGAACGGCCGCGTCGCCATCGTCACCGGCGGAGCGCAGGGCATTGGCCGCGCCGTCGCCGAACGGCTCGCCGCGAGCGGCGCCAAGGTCGCGATCTGGGACATCGACGGCGATCTGGCGCGCGCAGCCGCTGCTGAGATCGGCGGCGCCGCGACCGGGCTCGCAATGGACGTCACCGACGCCGCCGCCGTGAAGGCTGCGACCGATGCGCTCGAGGCAAGGCTCGGCAGCGTCGACATCCTCGTCACCAGCGCCGGCATCGCCGGAGCCAACCTGAAGACCTGGGAATACCCGCTCGACGAATGGGCCCGCGTCATGCGCCTGAACGTCGACGGCACGCTGCATTGCTGCCAGGCCGTCATCCCCGGCATGCTCAGGCGCAACTATGGCCGGCTCGTGCTGGTCGCCTCGATCGCCGGCAAGGAGGGCAACCCCAACGCCTCCGCTTATTCGGCCTCGAAGGCGGCGGTGATCGCGCTGACGAAATCGCTCGGCAAGGAACTGGCGACGCAGGACATCGCGGTCAACTGCATCACGCCGGCCGCCGCCAAGACCCGGATCTTCGACCAGATGACGGACGAGCATATCGGCTACATGCTCGCCAAGATCCCGCGTGGGCGCTTCCTGCTGCCCGAGGAGGTCGCATCGATGGTCGCCTTCCTCGCCTCGGCCGAGAACAGCTTCACCACCGGCGGCGTTTTCGATCTGTCGGGCGGACGGGCGACCTACTAGGCTTGAGCCCATGACACAGACGCTTCCCTCCGCCGCCGTGCTCGGCGCGCGCGCCTTCGCCGCGCTCGAAGGCCTCAACCGATTCAGCGACGAGCCCGGCAAGCTCACGCGGCTCTATCTGTCGCCGGCGCACAGGCAGGCGGCGGAATGGACCAAAGGCGCGATGGAGGTCTCCGGCCTCACCGCCTTCATCGACGCGGCCGGTTCCGTCCAGGGTCGTCGCGAGGGCTCGGCCCCTGGCCTGCCCTCGGTGATGATCGGCTCGCATATCGACACCGTGAAGGACGGCGGCCGCTTCGACGGCAATCTCGGCGTCGTCGCCGGGGTTCTGGCGGCGCAGGCGATCCGCGATGCCGGCATCGTTCTGCCCTTCACCCTGGAGGTGGTGGCATTCGGAGACGAGGAGAACGTCCGCTTCCCGACCTCGTTCTCGACCTCCAACGCGCTGGCTGGCGCCTATCGGAGCGAATGGCTCGACAGCCGGGATGCCGAGGGCATGACGCTGCGGGCGGCGCTGGTGGGGTTCGGCGGCGATCCGGCTGGTATCGCGGCTCTGGCCCGCAAGCCGGGCTCGGTCGGCGCCTATCTCGAGGTCCATATCGAGCAGGGGCCTGTGCTCGAGGCCGAGAACGAGGCGGTCGGCATCGTCACCGCGATCAATGCGCAGAAGCGGGCCCGCGTCCGCGTCACCGGCGAGGCCGGCCATGCCGGCACGGTCCCGATGCGGCTGCGCAAGGATGCTCTTACGGCCTCGGCGGAGATGGCGCTGGCGCTGGAGGAGATCGCGGCCGGCCATGATCTGGCCGTCGGCACGGTCGGTGTCTTCCGGCCCGATCCCGGCGCGACCAATGTCGTGCCCGGCGCGGTCGATTTCACCATCGACTATCGCTCGCCACGCAATGAGACGCTCGCCAGCATGGACGCGGCGATCGGCGCGCGCTTCGCCGCGATCGCCGCAAGGCGCGGCGTCGGGCTTTCGGTCACGCCCTATTCGATCGATGCCGCCACGCCGATGGCGGATACGCTGCAGGATGCGTTTGCGGCAGGGATAGCCCGCACCGGGGCCAATCTCGGCGCGCGCCGGCTGCCGTCGGGGGCGGGCCATGACGCGATGGCGATGGCGAAGCTGTGTCCCACAGCGATGCTGTTCGTGCGCAACGCCGGTGGCATCAGCCATTCACCGCTGGAGAGCATGACGGAAGCCGACGCCGGCATCGCCATCCGCGTACTCATCGAGACCGTGCTGGAGCTGGCGCGCCGGCAGGGCTGACGCCGCGCGTCCGGTCTCAGGCCGCGACGCCCAGGCAGGTGTTGATCTTGCCGAGCAGGCGCGGCAGGTCGATCGGCTTGGTGTCGAAATCAGCGCAGCCGACCTCGACGCTCTTGGCCCGGTCGCTGGAGAGCGCATGCGCCGTCAGCGCGATGATCGGGATCGAGGACGTGCGCGGCGCGGCCTTGATCAGCGTCGTCGCCTCCCAGCCGTCCATTTCGCCGAGCGCCACGTCCATCAGGATCAGGTCGGGGTTCTCGCTGGTCGCCATGGCGACGCCGGTCGGGCCGTCGGGCGCGCAGCTGACCGTAAAGCCCTGGCGCTGAAGCCGGCGCGTCAGCATGTCCCGGTTCATCTCGTTGTCTTCGACGAGCAGGATCTTAGGCATGGGTGGTGACCGTCCGTGTTGGTGATGGGGGTATGGCTGACGCCATCATCTTTTGCGATGTCGGCCCGTTGCGCTGCGCGATCATGGCCAGCCGCATGCCGAATCGGTCGGTAGCGACCGGGTCCGTCGGCGCCGGCTCCTCCGGACTGGCAAAATCGTCGGCGGTGTCACGCGGCACGGTCGGGATCACGATGGTGAAAGCGCTGCCGACGCCCTCGCGGCTTTCCACCAGGATGTCGCCATGCATCAGGCGGCAGAGCTTGCGCCCGAGCGCGAGGCCAAGGCCGGTGCCGCCATATTTGCTGGAACTCTTGTCGTCGCCGACAGAGAACTGTTCGAACAGCGCCGTGATCTGGCCAGCGGCGATGCCGATGCCGGTGTCCTCGACGCGCAGGTGAAGATGCGGGCCGTTCTCTCCGGCCGCCTTGGTCACATGCACCGCGATCGTGCCGCCCTCTGTGAATTTCACGGCGTTGTCGAGCAGCTGGAACAGTGCCTGACGCAGTTTGCCACCGTCGCAGACGATGCTCTGAAGCCCGGTGTCGAAGCTCGCCGAAATCAGGTTGCCGCGGCGTTCCGCGGCGTTCCGGAAATGCTCGACGGCCTCGTCGACCAGCGGCGCGAGGTCGACGGCCTCGTTGCAGAGCTCCATCTTGCCGGCTTCGATCTTCGAGAGGTCGAGCACCTCGTTGACGAGATGCAGCAGATGGTGTCCGGCGCTATGGATGCGTTCGAGATCGGCGGCGGTTTCCGGATCGTCCTCATCGGCGGCGTCCTCGAGCAGCAGCTGGCTGTAGCCGATGACGGCGTTGAGCGGCGTGCGCAGCTCATGGCTCATCTTGGCGAGAAAATCGGCCTTGGCCGCGCCGGCGCGCTCCGCTTCCTCGGTCGCGCGCCGCAGCTCCGCAGCGGTTGCGAGGTGACCTCGCATTTCGCCTTCAAGCTCGCTCTGCGACGCCAGCACCTTGGCGTAGAACAGCGCCATCATGGTGACATAGAGCGACGCAGCCACCGTCGAGACGAGGCCGAGCCCCTGCAGCGCCGCGAAATCCATCGTCGGCGTCCGTGAATAGCCCGCCATCGAGAAGCCCCAGAAGGCGGCGAAATTGACTGCGAACATGCCGAGCACGACCAGCCGCAGCAGTGGTTGGGAGCCGAGGTAGAAGAACGCCAGCAATGGGATCGTCAGGACCCAGGGCAGTGTCGGCGAGGTCACGCCGCCATAGAAGAAGCAGCTCCACAGGATACAGAACATCAGGTTCTGGATCGAGATCAGCGCCAGCAGGTTGTAGTGGCCGATCGCGCGCAGGACGAACGGGAAAATCCAGAAGCCGGTGATCGAAGCCGACAGGATCGCCACTTCGTAGCCCGGCTTGGGATCGAGAACATAGAGCGCCAGCGGCACGACATTGCCGATGAATGGCCCAAACAGATGGCTGATCAGGAACATGCGCGCTTGTTTGCGCATTTCGCGATCGGCCGCGATGGCGGGCGGAATGAACCAGTCGACGAGGTCGTTCAGCGCCGCCAGGGATGTCGGGAATGCAATCGCCATGGCTGCCTGTCGCACTGGGCTCAGTCGCCGGGCGGCCGAGCCATGGGAACCATCGCCAGAACCTGTTCACCCGGGCGATACCACCACCATGCCCGCGTTCTCTTAAAGCTGCGTAAATCTGCCGCGCCTTCCTGTCCGCGGCAGGTGCCCTGTCGGTTTGACCTTGAGTTGGGGTCGCGGTTCGGAAGTTGTGGATAGAATAACAATACAATTTATGGTTGCATAATACTGGAGACCGAATGTTAACCCGGCTTCTGCTATGTCTCGGCGCGAGACAGGGGGGACAGAACCTGTCCTGGCCGAGACGGGCGAATGAACAAACTGCTCTCCATCATCGACTGGTTCATTCCAGACGCCGCCAAATTCGAGCGCTCGGAACTCAGTCTGGCGCGGAACTTCGTATTCACCCACATTTTCGGCCCGCTGCTGTCGCAGTCGATCTCCGTCTTTCTTTACCTCACGGACCCCGCGCCGGGCTTTGCCTGCTGGACCGT
Organism: Allobosea sp. P2_A10; assembly: GCF_056405115.1. Taxonomy (NCBI): domain Bacteria; kingdom Pseudomonadati; phylum Pseudomonadota; class Alphaproteobacteria; order Hyphomicrobiales; family Alloboseaceae; genus Allobosea; species Allobosea sp. P2_A10. The sequence goes on from NZ_JBFUCS010000007.1 coordinate 235,970, forward strand.
CATCATCTGCACCTGGCTGTTCTGGCTGTTGCCGTTCGGCCTGAAATACACACGCAACCTTCCGCTTGTTGCGCTGGTCTCGGTCGAGATCCTGGCTTTCACCGCGCTGTTTGGCGCGTTCCACTATGGCGGCGTCTCCTCGCCCTTCCTGCCCTGGCTGATCGTGAGCCTTCTCCTCGGCTTCTTCTATCTGTCGGAAAAGCCGCAGCTCGTCATCGGCCTGTTCGCCTTCAACATCGTCAGTTTCTACGGCGCCTATGCCGTGTACGGCTTCCCGCAGCTCGTGCCGTTGTCGCAGCTGGCTCCGGTCGGCTGGATCTCGATCCTGTCGGCGACGATCTACATGTCCTGGATGGCGATCTACTACGCCAACGTCATGTCGATGCGCTCCGATATCGAACGCGAGACCGAGCGCCATCGCGCCACGTCGATCCGGCTGCGTCAGGCCAAGGAACTCGCCGACGCGGCCAACCGCTCCAAGTCGATCTTCCTTGCCAAGATGAGTCACGAGCTGCGCACGCCGCTCAATGCCGTCATCGGCTACAGTGAAATCCTGCTCGAAACCTTCGAGCCGACTGGCAAGAACGAGCACAAGCGGGTCGACCTCGCTCGTATCAACGCCGCCGGCAAGCATCTTCTCTCTCTCGTCGCCGATGTGCTCGACCTCTCCAAGATCGAGTCCAACAGCATCGAGCTCAAGATCGAAAGCTTCGATCTCGCCGAATTCACCCGCGATGTCGTGACCACGACGCAGCGTCTCGTCGGCGAGAAGGGCAACGCCCTCACGTTGAACTGTGTCGGCCATCTCGGTGCGGTCTCGACCGATGCGACCAAGCTGAGGCAGGTGCTGCTGAACCTGATCAGCAACGCCGCGAAATTCACCGAAGGCGGCTCGATCGCGCTGACCGTGCGCCGGGACCGCAAAGCCGCCGGCGACTGGATCGAGATCCAGGTTCGCGACACCGGCATCGGCATCACGCAGGAGCAGCTCTCCAGGCTGTTCCAGAATTTCGGTCAGGCCACCGCCGGCACGGCTGGTCAGTATGGCGGCACCGGACTTGGTCTCGCGATCAGTCAGAAGTTCTGCGCCTTGATGGGCGGCGGCATCGGCGTGAGCAGCGAGCCGGGTCGCGGTTCCTGTTTCACAGTTCGCGTACTGGCCGAATTGTCGCCCGAGGACGAGGCGCCCGCGCCAGTCGCCGACACGCCCCACCTCGTTCCCGCTCTGGCTCTCTGAGGCTCGCAAATGGATATGTCACGAGCCGAATTGCGGGCAGCCGAGCTGGAAACGCCAATGTATCAGGGCGAGGACGAAGCCCGGCCGAGCCTGCTCATCGTCGATGACGTCGAGGACAACCGCATCATCCTGGCGCGGCGCTTCCTGCGCCGTGGCTTTGACATCGTCGAGGCTTCGGGCGGCAAGGAGGCGCTGGCGCTGATCGCGGCGCGCCGCTTCGACACGGTCATGCTGGACGTGATGATGCCGGAGATGGACGGCCTCGAAGTGCTTACCCGGATCCGGGAAACCCACTCCGCGAGCGCGCTGCCCGTCATCATGGTCACGGCCAAGAGCCAGAGCGAGGACGTGGTCGCCGCGCTCGCGCTCGGCGCCAACGACTACGTCACCAAGCCGGTCGATTTCAATGTGGCGCTGGCGCGGGTCAACAGCCAGATCGAGCGCAAGCGCGCCGAGCACGAGGCGCAGCTCAGCGCCGAGCGTCTGCGTCAGGTCAATCTGGAGCTCGAGGCGCGCGTCAGCGAACGCACGGCCAATCTCGTCGCCGCCAATCAGCGCCTCGAAAGCGAGATCGCGCAGCGTCAGAAATCCGAGGCCCGCAACCAGTATCTCGCCCGCCACGACATCCTGACGGGCCTCGGCAACCGGCTCATGTTCAGCGAAAACCTGACCCAGGCCTTCGCCGCCGCACCCGCCGCCGGCCGCAAGGTCTGTGTCCTGTTCATCGATCTCGACGGCTTCAAGGCCGTCAATGACGGTCTCGGCCATGCCATCGGCGACGCGCTGCTGCGGCTGGTCGCGACACGGCTTTGCGAGGCGTCGAATCCGGCCGACCGGGTCGCGCGGCTTGGCGGTGACGAATTCGCCCTGATGACGCTGTGCGACGGCGACGCGGGCGGGCCCGTACAGCTTGCCGCCAGCCTGATCGAGGCGCTGAGCCTGCCGGCCGAGATCGGTGGTCATCCCGTCCATGTCGGGGCCAGCATCGGCATCGCCATCGAAGATGCCGACTGCGCCACGCCCGAGGACCTGATCAAGGCCGCCGACATGGCGATGTATCAGGCCAAGACGGAAGGGCGCGGTCACTGGAAGCTCTACGATCCGGCGATGGACGCAACCGCGCAGGCCCGCCGCATGCTGGAGATCGATCTCCGCAACGCCCTCAGCGAGGGCGAACTGGCGATGTTCTACCAGCCGCTGGTCGACCTCAAATCGAAGAGCATCACCGGGTTCGAGGCGTTGATGCGCTGGCGTCACCCCGAGCGCGGCTATGTTTCTCCGGCTGACTTCATCCCCGTCGCCGAGGATCTCGGCCTGATCGTGCCGCTTGGCGAATGGGCCTTGCGCGAGGCCTGCATGGAAGCGGTCAAATGGCCGCCGCACGTCAAGATCGCGGTCAATCTCTCGCCGATCCAGTTTCTGCGCGGCCACCTCGTGCCGGCCGTCGTCGGCGCGCTCGCGGCATCGGGTCTTGCGCCGCAGCGGCTCGAACTCGAGATCACCGAAACGGTCATGCTCGAGAAATCGATCCAGAACATCGAAACGCTGCAGAGCCTGCGCGCGCTCGGCGTCCGCATCGCCATGGACGATTTCGGCACCGGCTATTCCAGCCTGAGCTATCTGCGCAGCTTCCCGTTCGACAAGATCAAGATCGACCAGTCCTTCATCCGCGACCTCGGCAACGACATCGAAAGCCGGGCCATCGTCAACGCGATCACCAGCCTGGGTACCAGCTTCGGCATCACCATCACCGCCGAGGGCGTCGAGACGCAGGAGCAGTTCGACCAGCTCAGCGCCAATGGCTGCATCGAAGTCCAGGGCCGCCTGTTCAGCATGCCGGTCCCGGCGTCGTCCGTTCCGCAGCTCTTCCTCGATTTTCCGGAAGTTGCTGTTGATAGCGCCGCGATGCCCGCTTGACGCGCGCGAAGCCGTCTCGGTTAAATAATTTTTAACGTTAATACTTCACATTTGGAACGTGGACTGGATTCGGTCCTCGTCTCTCCGGATTTGGCAAGATGCGCTTTCGCTCTGTTGCACTGGGACTTATCTGCGGCCTCGCAGGCACCGTCGGCGCTGGCGCCGCCGATCTCAGTTCGCGCAAGGGCTATGCGCCGCCTCCGCCGGTGGAGCCGGAGTTCCAGCGCTTCTACATTCACGCCGGCCCGGCCGGGCTGTTCTACTCCGAAGGCGCCAAGATGCGGGCCTTTGGCGCACCCATCGCGGGCGCCGATGTCCGCGTCCCGAATTCGCTGACCTTCGCGGCTGAGGCCGGCTATTTCTTCTCGCCGAATTTTGCTGTCGGCGTCGCCGCCGGCTATCCGCCATTGGCGAAGGTCGAGGCCAAAGGCTCGATCACCGGTCTGGGAACGCTCGGCAAGGTCGATGGCGGCCCGATGGCTGTGACCGCGCAGTATCATTTCACTGGTCTGGGCGCTTTCCAGCCCTATGTCGGCGTTGGTCCGGCCCTCATGATCATCTTCAAGGACCATGACGCGGCCGTCACCAATCTGAAGACCGATCACACGCTCGGCTTCACCGGTCAGGTCGGCTTCAACTACATGCTGAGCAAGAACTGGGGCGTTTTCGTCGACCTGAAGAAGGTCTATCTGCGCCCGAAGACGCAAGGAAACCTCGGCGCTGCGCCGATCAGGGCGACTGTAACGCTCGATCCGCTGGTGCTGCACAGCGGCGTGACCTACCGCTTCTGAGCACGGCCGGACCACCAGAACGATCGGCATGACTTTGCCCGGGCGCACACTGCGTCACGCGGGCGAATCTGGCTGACGGCGCGGACCTTAAGCCGCCAGCGCCTGCTTCAGATCCGCTATCAGGTCGTCGGGATGCTCCAGCCCGATCGAGAGCCGGATCATTCCCTCGGTCACGCCCATCGACGCCCGTACCTCGGGTGAGAAGCGCTGATGCGTCGTCGTCGCCGGATGCACGATCAGGCTCTTGGCGTCGCCGAGATTGTTCGAGATCCTGATCAGGCGGCAGGCGTTGAGCATACGGAACGCTGCGTCCTTGCCCCCAGCGATCTCGAAGGCGATCAGTGTCGAGGGCCCGCTCATCTGCTTTGCGATCGTCGCGGCCTGCGGATGGTCCTTGCGGCCGGGGAAGATCACCTTCGGCAACGTGCCCTGCGCCGCCAGCCAGTCGGCGACGATGGCCGCGCTCTGCGCCTGTCGCTGGACGCGCAAAGGTAGCGTCTCCAGCGCCTTGAGCATCACCCAGGCATTGAACGGCGACATCGCCGGCCCGGTCTGGCGCAGATAGGTCTGGACATGGGTGGTGATGAACTCCTCGGAGGCCACGATCAGTCCGCCGAGGCAGCGGCCCTGCCCGTCAATATGCTTGGTCGCCGAATAGACCACGCAGCCGGCGCCGAGCTCCAGCGGCCGCTGGAACATCGGCGTGGCGAAGACATTGTCGACCACCAGCGTCGCGCCGGCTTCCTTCGCCACGGCCGCGACCGCGGCGATGTCGATCACCTCCAGCGTGGGGTTGGAGGGGCTTTCCAGGAAGAACACCTTGGTGTTGGGCCTGACCGCCTTGCGCCAGGCGTCGATGTCGGGCCCGTTGACCAGCGTCGAGGCGACGCCGTAGCGCGGCAGGTGATCCTCGATCACGTAGCGGCAGGAGCCAAACAGCGCCTGCGCCGCCACGACATGGTCGCCGGCCTTGACCTGTCCCATCACGGCCGCGGTGACGGCGGCCATGCCGGTCGCGGTGGCGCGACAGGCCTGCGCGCCCTCGAAGGCGGCCATGCGCTGCTCCAGCATCGTCACGGTCGGGTTCGAAAAGCGGGCGTACTGGAAGCCCGGATCCTTGTTGAGAAAGCGGTTCTCGCACTGCTCGGCGCTGTCATAGACATGGCCCTGCGTCAGGAACAGCGCCTCGGAGGTCTCGCCGAACTGCGAGCGCATCGTGCCGGCATGGACCAGCCGCGTCTCGGGGTGCAGGCTCGCGGCGGAAAGGCTCGCCGCGCCATCCTTGGAAATTGACATCACCGGCACTCCGTATCGTTCGTTATAACGGATACGGGGAATATCAGTTTCAGTTTCGTTCGTAAAGACGAACGATTTTCCTGTCAGCAAGGCGCGCACTGCCTGCCTCGGGCTGTCTTGAGCGCAATGCTAGCCCGCCCGCCCAAGCGGACCGAGGAACCCGGCGAGATCGCTTGTGACATAGTCGACATGGCCGGCCTCGATCGCGGCTTGTTCCCAGGCCTCGCGAAAGGGGTCGGGCGTGCGGGGAATGATCAGCACCGTCTTCATGCCCAGCGCATTGGGCGCGATCAGGTTCTTCTCGATGTCCTCGAACATCGCGGCGCGGTTGGGATCCAGCCCGTGCTTGGTCAGGAATTTCTCATAGGTCGCGCGCTCGGGCTTGGGCAGGAAGTCGGCCGCCACGATGTCGAAGATGTCCTCGAAATGGTCGAGGATGCCGAGCTTTCCGGCGACATTCCTGGCATGCGCGACGGACCCGTTGGTCAGGATCAGCTTGCGGCCCGGCAGCGCGGCGATCGCGTCGCCCAGTGCCGGGTCGGGCTCGAGCCAGGTCAGGTCGATGTCGTGGGCGAAGTCGAGGAAGACGTCGGGATCGACCTGATGCTCCGCCATGAGCCCGTTCAGCGTCGTGCCGTAGTGCTCGTAATAGTACTGCCGCAGCGCGTGGGACGAGAGGCCGTCGAGCCCGAAGAGCTGGAGCAGGAACAGCGTGATCCGCTCGTTGACCTGTGGCCAGACCCGGCTCTCATGCGAATAGAGCGTGTTGTCGAGGTCGAAGATCCACTGGTCGACATGCGCGAAGGCCGCGACCTGGAGCGGCGGAGCGGATGCGAGAATGGCGGCGTGCGTGTTCATCGGAGCTCTGGCATGTGGCGCCCCCAGCCTGACATGCAAGTCCTCTGCTAAGGCTTAAAGCGGGTGGCAGGCAAGACGACGGCCGACTCTATCGTAAGGCGTGACGGCGTTCGATGATGGATTCGAGATCGCCGCCGCTATGCGGCTTGTCCGGAATAACGCGTTGGCGGGAGAATGGCTCAGCTCCGGATGATCGTGCCCGAGCCGGTGTCGGTGAACAGCTCGATCAGCGCCGCATGGGGCACCTTGCCGTCGAGAATGACGACGGCCTCGACGCCCTTCTCCAGCGCGTAGATGCAGGTCTCGATCTTCGGGATCATCCCGCCCGAGATCGTGCCGTCGGCAATCAGCCGGCGGCACTGCTCGATCGTCAGCTCGGGGATCAGGTTCTTGTCCTTGTCGAGCACGCCAGGCACGTCGGTCAGCAGCAGCAGGCGCTTTGCGTTGAGCGCACCCGCGATCGCGCCCGCAAACGTGTCGGCATTGACGTTGTAGGTCTGGCCGTCATCGGCCGCGCAGACCGGCGCCAGCACCGGGATCAGCTCGGCTTTGAGCACCGCGTCGAGCACGGAGGTATCGACCTTGTCGGGCTCGCCGACGAAGCCGAGATCGAGCACCTCCTCGATCTTTGAGTCGGGGTCAACGATGGTGCGCGTCACCTTGCGGGCGGTGACCATGTTGCCGTCCTTGCCGCAGAGCCCGATCGCCTTGCCGCCCTCGCGCGAGATGTAGCCGACGATTTCCTTGTTGACCGAGCCGGCCAAGACCATCTCGACGATCTCGACGGTCGCCTGGTCGGTGACGCGCAGGCCCTGCTTGAATTCGGATTTGATGCCGAGCTTGGTCAGCATGCGCGCGATCTGCGGCCCGCCGCCATGGCAGACCACGGGCTTCAGCCCCGACTGCTCCAGCAGCACGATATCCTCGGCGAAATCCTCGGCGGTCGAGGCGTCGCCCATGGCGTTTCCGCCATATTTGATCACGATCACCTCCTGATCGTAGCGCTGCATATGCGGCAGCGCGACGATGAGGAGTTCCGCGACCTGCGAGGGCGTGAGAAGAGCTGGGTTGATCATCAGGCGGGCTCCGCAAGGCGCGCGACGGGACCGCGCCGGGTGGCCTTCTAGCGGACAAATGTTGTGTGCGGAAGCGTGCCGAGGCCCGCGACGTCGCTCAGCCGGCTGCCTTCTTGATCGCGTCCGCCATGCGCGCGCGCCAGTCCGCGCCTTCGCGCTTGTAGCGCTCGATCAGGCTCGGCGGCAGGCGCAGCGTCACGACCTGCTTGGCGTCGGCAAGCTTCGGCCGGCCGGGCGGCCGCGTCAGCGTGCCTCGCGCCGGCCGGATCACCTTGCCGCCAATCGCCAATTCGGCGCGGGCGAACTGGTCGTCCGTCCATTCCGGCGCATCGTCGGGATCAACGAAGCTGGTGCTGGAATTGCGCCCGTTCGCGGTCATTGCAGTGCCTCATGGAAATGACGTGGCAAGCGCTCTCGCGCGAGGTCCAGACAATGATCACAAGTCGATCATGCAGAAGCCCGTAGGTCTGAAAGCGCTGCTCGCCATAGTTATGCCGGTCGTCGATCAGTGTCAGCGTCGGTCCTGCCAACAGGGTTGCCGCGTCAGTGAAATCAAGGCCGCGCGCTGCGAGCGTCGCGTCTCGCTTGGCCTGATGAAAGGTTATCTTCACGGGCGTCCACGGGAAGTCCGAGTGTGCCGCTAATTACCGTATTACGGAATTTATATCAAGTCCGCTTAGCAAACAACGCCGAAAGCGCAAGCCCGAGCCAGCCTGCCAGCATCAGCGTCCCGCCGGCAGGCGCAGCCCCCTCGAACAGGCGGGCGCCGCCAAAACCGCGCCGGGCGAGATCGGCCGAAAACAGCGCGACGCCCAGCGCCAGCACGGAAACCGCGAGCCTGGCCGGAATGTCCAGCATCAGCCCGGCCCGGCGCGCGGCCGTGACCGCGATCAGGACGGGCGCATGGAACAGCAGCATCTGGCCGGCAGTTTGGGCCGTCTCGGCGCTGAGCAGATGCGCGGCAGCAGCCAGCAGCGCGACGCCTGCGAGCCCGAACAGGGCAGCAAGAACGAGATGGATCTTCGTGGCGGTCATCAGCCCCGCTCCGCCAGCACACGCCCGACCGCCGCGCGCAGCTCCGGAATGCCGAGCCCCGTCTCGCTCGAGGTCAGCAGCACTTCCGGAAACGCCGCCGGGCGGCGCTTGATCTCGTCATAGGTCGCCTCGCACATGAACTGCTGGTCGCTTTTCTTGATGGCGTCGCCCTTGGTCAGCACGACCTGGTAGGACATCGCCGCCTTGTCCAGCGTCTCAAGGACGGCGGTGTCGACGTCCTTGAGGCCATGTCGCGCATCGATCAGCAGATAGACCCGCATCAGATTGGGCCGCCCGCGCAGGTAATTGTGGATCAGGTTGGTCCAGGAGGCGACCTTGGCCCGTCCGACCGCGGCATAGCCGTAGCCGGGCATGTCGACGATCGTCAGGCGTTCGTCGCCGCCGACCTGGCGGAAGAAGTTGAGCTGTTGCGTGCGGCCCGGCGTGTGCGAGGTCCGCGCCAGCGCGTTGCGGCGGGTGACGGCGTTGATCAGGCTCGACTTGCCGACATTGGAGCGGCCGGCAAAAGCGATTTCATGGCCGATCATGGGCGGCAGGTCGTCGACATGGGTCGAGGCCCAGGTGAAATCCCAGGGCCCCTCGAACAGCTTGCGGGCGGCTTCGATCTCGTCTGCGCTGAAGGGTGTGGTCGTGCTGGTTGTCATGCGCCTTTGCCTACACGCAGGCGCGCAGCGCGTCGATGTCGGCCGCGGCGATCACCGCGATATTGCGCGCGATCTTCTCCGGCTCCCAGTCCCACCAGCGGATATCGAGCAGGCCCGCCACGATCTCCGGCGCAAACCGCGTCCTGACCACGCGGCCGGGATTGCCGACCACGACGGCATAGGGTGGCACGTCGCGCGCAACCTGCGCCCGCGTCCCGATGATCGCACCGTCGCCTACGCGTACGCCGGGCATGATCACGGCTTCGCGGCCGATCCAGACATCGTTTCCGATCATGGTGTCGCCGCGATGGCCGGTATCGCCGGTCTTGTAGTCGGGCGCGCCTTCAAGGCCGAACATGCCGAAGGGATAGGTCGAAAAGCCACCCATCGGGTGGTTCGCGCCGTTCATGATGAACTGCGCGCCCTGGGCGATCGCGACGAATTTGCCGATGACCAGCCGGTCGCCGATGAAGTCGAAATGATAGCGCACGCAGCGCGCGACGAAATGCTCGGGCCCGCGCGAATCGTCATAATAGCTGTAATCGCCGACCTCGATCCGCGGATGGTCGACGATCGCCTTCAGGAAGGCCGTGCCCTTCCAGCCGGGAATCGGGTGGCGCGTCAGGGGATCGGGAAGGGGCATGCCGAAAATGCGAAAGGCGGGTTTCCCCCGCCTTTCGTCGCTCACTTCTTGTTGCTGTTGGCGGGCTTTGCCGGCGCGGCCACCGCCGCCGTCTCGGCCGGCTTCTTCTTGAACAGGCCCTTGATGTTGTCGAACAGCTCGATCTTGGCGCCGTGCTTTTTCATGATGTAGCCCTGCTGGGTCACCGAGAGCAGGTTGTTCCAGCTCCAGTAGATCACCAGGCCGGCCGGGAACGAGCCGAGCAGGAAGGTGAAGAACACCGGCATCCAGGTGAACATCATCTTCTGCACCGGGTCGGGCGGCTCCGGGTTCATCTTCATCTGGATGAACATCGTGATGCCCATGATGATCGGCCAGATACCGATATGCAGGAAGGCGGTCGCGAAGGCCGGCAGGAAGAAGAAGACGTTGGTCGGGTCGGGCGCGGCGAGATCGTGAATCCAGCCGAAGAACGGCGCATGCCGCATCTCGATGGTGATGAACAGGATTTTGTAGAGCGCGAAGAACACCGGGATCTGCAGCAGCACCGGCCAGCAGCCTGCGACCGGATTGATCTTCTGCGTCTTGTAGAGCTCCATCAGCGCCTGCTGCTGCTTCATCTTGTCATCAGCGAAGCGCTCGCGGATCGCCACCATCTCGGGTTGGACGGCCTTCATCTTCGCCATCGAGGCGTAGGATTTCGAGGCGAGCGGGAAGAACAGCCCCTTCAGCAGCAGCGTGACGATCAGGATCGCGATGCCGAAATTGCCGACATGCTTGTAGATCCAGTCCATCACGTAAAACATCGGCTTGGTGATGAAGTAGAACCACCCCCAGTCGATCATCAGCTCGAAGCGCTTGATGCCGAGGTTCTTCTCGTAGCCGTCGATCGCCGCGACCTCCTTGGCGCCGGCGAACAGCCGGGCCTGCGTCGCCGAACTCGCGCCGGGCGCGACGGTTACGGCCTCGCCGAGGAAGTCGGCCTGATAGGTCCGCAGGGAGCCGGTCTGGACCGAGGAATAGCGGCCTTCATATTTGCGCGCCTGGTCGGGCGCCACGGCCGCCGCCCAGTATTTGTCGGTGATGCCGACGAAGCCGCCGACGCTGTCCTTCCAGACCTTGCCGTTGGTGCCGGGCGAGAGCAGCGGCTCCTTGTCGATCTTGTCGTAGGTGTATTCCTGCAGGCCCTGCTCGCCGAGATTGCCGATCATGCCCTCATGCAGGACGTAGTAGCCCAGCGTCGCCGGCTTGCCCTGGCGCACGACCTGGCCATAGGGGAACAGCGTCGCGGGCGTCGCGCCCTTGTTCTCGACCTCGTCGCGGATCGTGAACATCGCATTGTCGTCGACAGTGATGGCGCGCTTGAACAGCAGGCCCTGGCCGTTGTCCCAGCTCAGATTGAGCGGCGTGCCGGGCTTGAGCACCTGCGCGTCGGGCGTCCAGACCGTGGTCGCGCCGGGCAGCGGCACGGTGGTGCCGGGCGCGGCGACCCAGCCGAAATCGGAATAATAGGGGTGGGGACCGCCGAGCGGCGACAGCAGGATGATGTTGGCGCTGTTGGGATCGACCGTCTCGCGATAGGCCTTGAGCGAGACGTCGTCGATGCGCGCGCCGACAAGCGAGATCGAGCCGCCGATCTTGGGCGTGTCGATCCGGACGCGCGGATTGCGGGCGAGCGCCTGGTCGCGGGTCTCGACGGCGACGCTCGCGGGCGCGGCCCCGGGAGCGGTTCCGGTTGCAGTCTGGCCGGGGACGGGCGAGGGTCCCGGCACGGCTGTCGTGCCCGCGGGCGCTGTCTGGCTCTGCGCCTGCTGGTTCTGCTGCGTGATCTGCTTTTGCTTCTCCATCTGCGGCACGCCGTAGAAGAACTGCCAGCCGAGCAGCACGACCACGGAGAGCGTGATCGCCAGAAGCAGGTTGCGATTGTCTTCTTTCATCATGGTCTAAAACAGATCTCGCTGGCGCCCGCAGGCAGGCTGATGCTCAAGGGCTTTAAGGTGTCGTCGGCGCGCTGGCGACATCGGACGGGCGGCGCTTGTCGGAATTGCGGCCGCGTCCCGGGCGGGCGGGTCTGGCGCGGTCGAGCGCCACCGAAAGCTCGCCGACCAGCGTCTCGAACCCGGCGCCCAGCACCTCGGCGCGCGCCACGATCACGACGTCGCATGCCCGCTCGGCCTGGCCCGCCAGTGCGATCCCGGCGGCGACGCGCAGGCGGCGGCGGATGCGGTTGCGCTTGACGGCGTTGCCGGTTTTTTTCGAGGCGGTCAGCCCCAGCCGCAAGGCAGTCTCTTCGGAGCCCGCATCGCGCGGGGCTGTGTCGAGAACCTGCACTGTGAAGGCGGACGAACGAAAACGGCGGCCGTGCTCGGCCGCCGCCAGAAACTGCTTGCGTTGTGTCAGACGGGCGAGGCGCATGGCGATTGGCCAGTCTTCACGGACGAGGCGCGCGAGGCTCACGCGCCGTCAGTTCAGGCCGAAAGCTTCTTGCGGCCATGCGCCCGGCGGGCGGCGATCACCTTGCGGCCGCCAGTGGTCGCCATGCGGGCGCGGTAGCCGTGGCGGCGCTTGCGGACCAGCTTGCTGGGTTGATAGGTTCTTTTCACGATCCGTCTCCGGGGCCTTGTCGGCGCGGCGGTCTCAAGCTTCCTGGGGAAAGCGTGGCCATCCGAGCCTGTCATGCAAAAGGTCTGCGCCGCCGGTGAGGCTGCGCAAGTGGCGGGCTTATGGCGGAAGGCACGGTCCAAGTCAATGCCGCAAGTCGCTGCCGGGCCGCCCTGCGACGATGCCGCGCGGCGAAATCAGCCCGCTTGCGCTTGGGCGCGACATCCCCGATATAGCGCCCGGGAGGTTGGCGAGGGACGTCTCACTCGCCAACCGGGTCAGGTCCGGAAGGAAGCAGCCCTAACGAGACCGAACGGGTCTTCGTCCAGCCTCCCACCTTGGCTCCTGCCGGGCGCTGTCGCGGCGCTCAGGCATCTGCGGGCAAACGGGCGTTGACCCCCGCGCATCGAACCGCCAAACCAGACCTATGATCGACGATAGCCCTTCAGGCCCCCCGGCGGACGAGCCGGGCTTTCCCGGTTTCGCGCCAGCCGCGCCGCCTGCTCCGGCGTCGACGCCCTATCGCGTGCTCGCGCGGAAATACCGTCCGGCCCATTTCGGTGATCTGATCGGCCAGGATGCGATGGTGCGCACTCTGACCAACGCCTTCGCCGCCGGTCGTATTCCCCAAGCCTGGATGCTGACGGGCGTGCGCGGCGTCGGCAAGACCACCACCGCCCGCATTCTGGCGCGCGCGCTGAACTTCCAGACGGCCGATGGCGGCGGGGCGCCGACCACCGATCTCGCGAGCTTCGGCGTCCACTGCAAGGAGATCATCGAGGGCCGGCACATCGACGTGATGGAGATCGACGCCGCCTCCAACAACGGCGTCGACAATGTCCGCCAGATCAACGACGCGGTGCGCTATGCGCCGGTCTCGGCGCGCTACAAGGTCTACATCATCGACGAAGTCCACATGATGTCGACGCCGGCCTTCAACGCGCTGCTGAAGACCTTGGAAGAGCCGCCGCCCCACGCGAAATTCATCTTCGCGACGACCGAGATCCGCAAGGTGCCGGTCACGGTGCTGTCGCGCTGCCAGCGCTTCGATCTGCGCCGCGTCGAGGCCGATCTGCTGGTCAGCCATCTCGCCGGCATCTGCCGGACGGAGGGCGTCGAGGCCGAGGCTGAGGCTCTTGCCGCCATCGCCCGTGCGGCCGAAGGCTCGGTGCGCGATTCGCTCTCGATCCTCGATCAGGCGATCGCCCATGCGGCGGGCGCGATCGGGCTCGACGATGTCCGCTCCATGCTCGGGCTGGCCGACCGCGCCCGCATCATCGACCTTTTCGAGGCGGTGCTGAAAGGCGACATCGCGTCGGCGCTCGGCGAATTGCGCGCGCAGTACGATGCCGGCGCCGACCCTGCGGTGGTGCTGGCCGATCTTGCGGAGTTCACCCATCTGGTGACGCGCCTCAAGCTGGTGCCCGACGCGGTCAAGGACAATGCGCTGAGCCAGGCCGAGCGCCTGCGCGGCGGCGATTTCGCCGGGAGACTGTCGATCCGGGTGCTCGCCCGCGCCTGGCAACTGCTGCTGAAGGGTATCGCCGAGGTCAGGCAGGCCGACAGGCCGGTGATGGCGGCCGAGATGGTGCTGGTCCGGCTCGCTCACGCAGCCGACCTGCCGACGCCCGACGAAGCCCTGAAGCAGCTGCGCGACGGCTCGGGCGCTTATTCCGGTGGGAATGGCGCGTCGCCGTCCCCGCGTCCGCCTTCCGGCGGCGGCGCCACGGCGCTGGCCGCGCGGCCGGTTCTTGCCAGCGCCAACCCGATGCCTGTGCCTGTAGCGGCCCCGCGCGCCGCTCTGCCGCAGGTTCTGCTCGCCTCGCTGGAGGATGTCGTCGCGCTCGCCTCGCAGCACCGCGATATCACCCTCAAGATCGCGCTCGAACGCGATGTCCGTCCGGTGCGCTTCGAGCCCGGCCGCATCGAGTTCTCGCTCAATTCCGGCGCGTCGCGCACGTTGGCGACCGATCTGTCGCGCAAGCTGAAGGACTGGACCGGCCAGACCTGGATGGTCGCGGTCGTCACGGCCGAGGGCGGCGCGACCCTGCGCGAGCAGGTCGAGGCGCAAAAGGACCGGCGCGAGAGCGACGCCGCCTCGCATCCGGCGGTCAGGGCGGTATTGGAGCGCTTTCCCGGCGCGCGCATCGTCGATGTCCGCGATCCGCGCGCGGCGGAGGCTGAGACGCCTCCTGCTTCGGCCGGCGAGGAGAACGACTACCTGCCCGAGGCCGAGCCGCTCTTCGACGACAGCGAGCCGGACTTCGACAGCATCGATTTCTGACCATGGTGTCGCAAAGCGGAGACCGGTTTTCGGACGACATCATGGGGCAGGGAATTCTCACGGGAGCGACGATATGCGCGACATGATGGGCCTGATGAAGCAGGCGCAGGAAATGCAGCAGAAGATGGCCAATGTTCAGGCCGAGCTCGACACCATCGAGGTCGAGGGCGCGGCCGGCGGTGGTATGGTCAAGATCACGATGACCGCCAAGGGCGCGGTCAAGACCGTCAGCATCGATCCTGCGCTGATGCTGGCCGACGAACGGGAAATCATCGAGGACCTGATCGTCGCCGCCTGCACGGATGCGCGCAACCGCTCCGAGCGCGTCATGCAGGAGCGCATGGCCGAGATCACCAAGGGCCTGCCGATCCCGCCCGGCATGAAGCTGTTTTGAACGGCCGCCGTCATGCCCGGGCTTGCCCCGGGCATCTCTGAATCCAGAGTCCTTTTCTGCAGGAGATGGTCGGGTCAGGCCCGACCATGACGCGAGTAAGCCCATGTCCCGCGCCATCGCCGGCCCCGAGATCGAGCGCCTGATCCAGCTCCTGGCCAAATTGCCGGGGCTCGGGCCGCGCTCGGCCCGGCGGGCGGCGCTGCACCTCGTCAAGAAGCGCGAGCAGCTGCTCGGCCCGCTCAGCGAGGCCATGGCCGTGGCGCGCGACAACATCGTGGTCTGCTCGACCTGCGGCAATGTCGACACCAGCGATCCCTGTTCGCTCTGCCGCGACCAGCGCCGCGACGACGGGCTGATCGTGGTCGTCGCCGATATCGGCGATCTCTGGGCGCTGGAGCGTTCGGGCGCGGTCGCTGGCCGCTATCACGTACTCGGCGGCATTCTGTCGGCGCTCGATGGCGTCAGGCCCGAGCATCTCTCGCTGGATGCGCTGGTGGCGCGTGCGTCCGCCCCTGCGGTCAGGGAGGTCATCCTGGCGCTGAGCGCGACGGTCGATGGCCAGACCACGGCCCATTTCGTCACCGACCTGCTGGCGCATCTGCCGCTGAAGGTCACGAGGCTCGCCCATGGCGTGCCGGTCGGCGGCGAGCTCGACTATCTCGACGACGGCACGCTCGCCGCCGCCATCCGCCAGCGCACCGGCTTTTGACAAGCGTTTCCGAAACAAAAACGCCGCGCCCTTGCGGGGCGCGGCGTCGAGATGAGGCATCGTCGGATCGATCAGAACTTGTAGGCGACGCTCGCCCGGACCGCATGCGCAGTCGGGTTCTGCTCGGCGGTCAGGCCCAGGAAGGCGCTTCTGGCGACGTAGTCGAACTTGCCGTAATCCGTGTAGCGGTAGTCGAGGCCCAGGATCAGGTTGTTGGTTATGGCGTAGTTGACGCCGCCGCCGGCGGTCCAGCCGGTCTTCGAGAACGATCCGGCCTCGCCGAAGCCCGCGAGCGGGTTGAAATAGGAATAGTCGAAATCGGTGAAGGCGACGCCGGCGGTGCCGTAGATCATGAAGCGGTCGAAAGCGTAGCCGATTCGGGCGCGCACCGAGGCCTGCCAGTCCTGTTGCACGCGAACGAGGCCGCCGGGATCGAACGGGCTGCGGACGAGCGCGGGATCCTGGAAGCCGCTGCGGGCATTCGTGGCTTCGATATCGCCTTCGACGCCGAGCACGATCGAGCCGATCTGGTAGTTGAAACCGGCATGGACGCCGCCGATCGCCGAATCCGGATGGTATTCGAACTCGTTGATGAACACGCGTCCGTTGCTCAGAAGCTCCTTGGTGCTGTCCTTGCCCCAGGAATAGCCGATCTGGCCGCCGACATAGACGCCGGTCCAGTTGTAGAAAGCCGGCAGCGAGGGAGCGCGCGGCAGGTATTTCGAGGAGGGCAGATCGGCGGCGCCAGCCGTCCCGCCGGTGAGGATCGCGCTGCTCACCATCAGGAGGCTTGCCAGCGCAGCTTTCAGATGTGTTTTCATCACCATCTCTACTCTCAGACATGATCGGAGGCTCAAGTCCGGCGCCGCGCCATCAGGCAAAGCCCTAACCGGCCGTCCGAGCCCTTCCAACGCGCCCGTCACGCGCGCCGGTCTGACAAGCATATGAAAGCGTTAAGGTTAACAAACAGCTAAGTCGTCGGCCTGACGGAACAATTTCGGCGATCCGAGGTTTCGGGCAGGCGGTCGATCCGGCGGCGGGGACGACAATTCGATGGCATTCCTGAAACGGATCGCGGGAGCGGCCGGCGCGGCGCTGGCCTTTGGCTATGTCTATGAGGCGGTGTCGCGGCGCGTGCTTCGGCCGGTTCGTGCTGCGGCGCGCGGACGGGCGGCGGCCTCGCCACTCGACATGACCTGGCTTGGCTGGAAGGACGTGCTGCTGCGTTTCGTCGGCAATATCAGCGACAACAGGCTGATGTCGCTGGCTGGTGCGGTCGCCTTCTTCACCTTGCTTTCGCTCGTGCCGGCGTTGTCGCTCTTCGTCACGATCTATCGCTATTTCACCGATCCGTTGACGATCGCGGCACAGCTCGACAGCCTGACCATCGTCTTCCCCGACGCGGCCCGCGACCTGATCCGCGAACAGGCGATCCGCCTCGCGACGCAGGACGCCTCGACCCTGTCGCTGACCTTCCTGGTCAGCTTTCTCGTCGCCGCCTGGAGCGCGAATGCCGCGGTGAAGGCGATCTTCGACGCCCTCAACATCATCTATCGCGAGCGTGAGAAGCGCAGCTTCATCAGGCTCAACGCCGTCTCGCTGATGACCACGATCAGCGGCGTGGTCATGTTGGCGCTGGCCCTGATCGTGATCGCGATCCTGCCGGTGATCACGGCCTGGTTTCCGTTCGCCCATGAGCTCGAGCGTCTGGTCAGGCTGGCGCGCTGGCCGGTCTTCTTCATCGTGGCGGCGACGGCGATCGCCTGCCTGTACTGGATCGGCCCAAGCCGCCATCCGCCACGCTTCATCTGGGTCATGCCCGGCGCGGTCGCCGCAGCCCTGCTCTGGGCGGCGGCCTCCTGGGCCTTCTCCTTATATGTGGGCACGCTCGGCAATTACACGGCGGCCTATGGCTCGCTCTCGACCGTTGTCGTCTTCATGACCTGGCTCTGGCTCTCGGCCACGATCGTGCTCGCCGGCGGCGAACTCAATGCGGAGCTGGAGCACCAGACCGCGCGCGACACCACGATCGGCCGCCCAAAGCCGCTCGGGCTGCGCGGCGCGACCATGGCCGACACGGTCGGCGAGCCGCAGGCGGATTGACGATGCTCGACGCACAAACGACGCGGCAGGACGATCTGCGCAGCGGCCGCGGGCCCTGGCTGCGCGGTCCGTGGCGACCGCCGAGCGAAATGCTGGAGACCGATATCCGCTGCGATGTCGCCATCGTCGGCGGCGGCATCACCGGGGCGCTGCTCGCCGAGCACCTCACCGCTTTCGGCCATACGGTCGTTCTGGTCGATCGCGAGCGCGAGGGTTTCGGCAGCACGGCCGCGTCAACCGCGATGCTGCAATGGGAGATCGATCTTCCCTTGCGCGAACTGACGGCGCTCTACGGCTTCGAACGAGCGGCCGATGTCTACCGCCGCAGCTTTCGCGCCGTTTCCGGCCTTGGCGAACTGGTGGCTCGGCTCGGCATCGACTGCGGCTGTGTTGCGCGCGACACGGTCTATCTCGCGGCCGGCGATATCGGCCCGCGCGAACTGCGCGACGAACATGAGATGCGCCAGCGCGCTGGCCTGCCCGGCGCCCTGCTCGACCATGCGACGCTGCTCGGCGCCTATGGCTTCGACCGCGCGGCCGCGATCATCTCGCCGGCTTCGGCGCAGGCCGATCCCTTGAGTCTCTGCCACGCTTTGCTGGCGACAGCGGCCGCGCGGGGGGCGCGGCTGATCCGCGACGAAGCGGTCTCTTTCGACGGTACGCTCAACGCTGCGACGATCGGGCTCGCAGGAGGCCGCACCATCGAGGCGAGTCATGTCGTGCTGGCGACGGGCTATGTCATGCCGGATTTCGTCAAAAGCGACCTGCATCGCGTCGCCTCGTCCTGGGCGATCGCGACCCTGCCGCAGCAGCCGCAAAATCTCTGGCCCGGCCCCGCTCTCGTCTGGGAAGCGTCGGAAGACTACGTCTACTGCCGCACCACGACCGATGGCCGGATCGTCTTCGGTGGCGAGGACGAGGATAGCGACGATCCCGAGCGCCGCGAGCAGCTCGGGCCAGAGAAGACGCAAGCCCTGCTCGGGAAGCTGAAAGCGCTTCTGCCGCGCGCCGAGCTTTCGCTCGGCCACGCCTGGTCAGGGGCTTTCGGCCAGACTTTGGACGGGCTGCCGCTGATCGGGCGGGTGCCCGGCCAGCCGCGCATGCTCGCGGCCTATGGCTATGGCGGCAACGGCATCACCTTCAGCTTCCTCGCCTCGCGCATGATCGCCGCCCTGATCGGCGGGACCGAAGCGCCGTGGTTTGGCAACTTCGCGATCGACCGTCCGGACCCCACATGACGTCAGGCCAGCGGGATTGCGCCGCTGCAATGCAGGATTTGCCGTCAAAAGGGGCGACAAAGCCGCCCCGTATCGCCATCTCTGATCGCAGGCGGCCTCGGGGCCGCATCCCTTTTGGAGGCTGCCATGCTCGCGGTCGAAACGCAGACCAGACCCGTTTCCCCAGTGACGCTCGAAGCTCATGACGCGCCCTGGCATATCGGCGCGGTCGCGCTGCGGGTGCGCGATCTCGCCGGGTTGACGGCGTTTTATCGCGATGCGATCGGGCTCGCCCTCATCGAGCAGGGCGAGGGTTTCGCGACGCTCGGCGTCGATGGCGAGGTTCTGGTGCGGCTGGAAGAAGGGGCGGCGCGTCCGACCTCGGCGGCCGGCCTGTTCCATCTCGCCATCCTGCTGCCCGCGCGCGCGGCGCTGGCCGACTGGGTCGCCCATGCCGCCAAGGCGCGCGTGCCGCTGGAAGGCGCTTCAGACCATCTCGTCAGCGAGGCGCTCTATCTGTCCGACCCGGAAGGCAACGGCATCGAGATCTATCGCGACCGCCCGCGCGCCGACTGGCCGCGCCGCGACGGCGCGATCAAGATGGCGACCGACCGGCTCGATCTCGATGCTCTCCTGCGCGAGGCGCGGACGGGCGAGTACGCCGGCATGCCGACCGGCACCCGCATGGGCCATATCCATCTGCGCGTCGGCGACACCAACGCGGCGGAGGGGTTCTATCGCGACGTGCTTGGCTTCGACGTCATGGTGCATTACCCCGGCGCGAGCTTCCTCTCCAGCGGCGGCTATCACCATCACATCGCCGCCAACATCTGGAACAGCCGGGGCGCCGGTCCTCGGGCCGAGGGCGAGGCAGGGCTCGCCTTTTTCGAACTGGTCGCTCGCGACGCAGTTGCGTTCGAGACGATGCGCCAGCGTATCCTCGCGGCCGGCGGGCATGAGCAGGGCGGCACGGCCACCATCGCCGACCCCTGGAGCAACCGGCTCGTCCTGCGGCGCTGAACTCGAGGGTCACGCGCCGCCCTG
Source organism: Allobosea sp. P2_A10 (assembly GCF_056405115.1). Classification (NCBI taxonomy): domain Bacteria; kingdom Pseudomonadati; phylum Pseudomonadota; class Alphaproteobacteria; order Hyphomicrobiales; family Alloboseaceae; genus Allobosea; species Allobosea sp. P2_A10. Next base: position 255,819 of record NZ_JBFUCS010000007.1, read on the forward strand.
GCGATGGGCGATATGGCTGCGAATGGCATCGCTGTCGTCGCGGGCAAAGCCCTGCTGATCCCAGAAGCGGGCGGCGCGCTCATCGGCCGCGCGCAAGGAGAGCCGTGGGGCCAGTGCAAAACCCTGCTGGATCAGCGCCGACGCGATGACGCCGCCCAGGCCTCGACCGCGGAAGCCCGGCCGCACATAGACATGGCGCAGGCGCAGAAGATCGGGCGCGGGATCGTAAGGGTCGCGCGTGATACCGCCGACGGCAGCAAATGCGCCATCGCAGAACGCTCCCAGTAGCACCGGCAGATCGGCCTCTGTCGCATAGTCGCCGTGGCGGACCTCGGCAGCCAGCCGGTCGAGGAATGCGTAGTTCTCGGCCGCAGCCTCCTCGCGCAGGGCCTCGAAATCGTCCGGCAACGTATCCGTTAGCCGGACGATCTGGTGCGTGCCTGCGCTCAAAGCCCGTCGAACAGGGCGCTGGAGATGTAGCGCTCGGCAAAGGACGGGATGATCACGACGATCGTCTTGCCGGCGTTTTCAGGCCGTGCCCCGACCTCCAGCGCCGCCGCCACCGCCGCGCCCGACGAGATGCCGGCCGGGATGCCCTCGAGCTTCGCCAGCGCGCGCGAGGTCTCGAACGAGGTCTGGTTGCCGACGGTGATGACCTCGTCGATCACCGAGCGGTCGAGGATGCCCGGCACGAAGCCGGCCCCGATGCCCTGGATCTTGTGCGGGCCGGGCGCGCCGCCAGACAGCACCGGCGAATCCTCGGGCTCGACCGCGATGATCTTCACGCCCGGCTTCTTCGCCTTCAGCACCTGGCCGACGCCGGTGATGGTGCCGCCGGTGCCCACGCCGGAAATGAAGATGTCGACGCCGCCAGCCGTATCGTTCCAGATCTCCTCGGCCGTGGTCTGGCGGTGGATTTCGGGGTTGTGCGGGTTCTCGAACTGCTGGGGAATGATCGAGCCCGCGATCTCGGCGTTGAGTTCCTCGGCCTTGGCAATGGCGCCGCGCATGCCGCCGGGGCCGGGCGTCAGCACGAGTTCCGCGCCGAGCAGCGCCAGCATCTTGCGGCGTTCCAGCGACATCGTTTCCGGCATCACCAGAATCAGGCGGTAGCCGCGCGCGGCCGCGACGAAGGCGAGCGCGATGCCGGTATTGCCCGAGGTCGGTTCGATCAGCGTGCCGCCGGGCTTGAGCTTGCCCGAGGCTTCCAGCGCATCGATCATGTTGACGCCGATGCGGTCCTTGACGCTGGAGATCGGATTGAAGAATTCGAGCTTGGCGTAGATCGTAGCCCCGACGCCGCGCTCGGCCGGCAGCCGGTTCAGGCGCACCAGCGGCGTGTCGCCGATCGTGTCGGTGATGGAATCATAGACCCGGCCACGGCCCGGAGCCTTGGTCGGGGCGGGGTGGAGCTTGCGCGCGGCTTCAGCCATGGGGGATCCTCCTGATGGTGCTCTTGATCTGGGGGCAGGCTATCGCAATTCACAGATCCTGTCGATAAAAACGAATAATTCACATTCTATATTGTAAAATCGGCATCGAGCCCGATCTTGCCGAAGACGGCCTTGTCCTGCGCCTGCCGGCAGAGCGCGTCCACGGTGATCCCGTCGAGCTCGGCCAGGAAGGCGGCCGAGGCGCGCTCGACCTGCGGGCCGACGACCTCGTCCATCAGCCGCGACTGCGGCGAGGGGCCAAACCCGTCCTCGCCTTCATCCTGCATCGCCGCGCGCGCGATCTCGCCGGCGGTGATCCGGCGGCGTTCGCGTGCGAGCTCGTAGCCGCCGCGCGGACCGCGCACGCCCTTGAGGATGCCGACCCTGACCAGCGCCTGCAGCAGCGTCTCCAGATGGCGCGGCGGCAGCGCATGGCGCGCCGCCAGCAGCTTTGCGGCCACCGGGGCGGGCCGGGCATGCAAGGCGATGTCGACCACCGCCGCGATGGCGAGCTGGCTGCGGCGCGAGAGCAGGATCATTCGCTCTCCCCCGTCGCGATAGCCTTGCCGTCGGCGATTCCCGTCGAGCCGAAGCCGCCTGCGCCACGCGTCGTCTCGTCCAGCGCCGTCGTCTGGACCAGCACGGCTTGCGTCACCGGCGCGATCACCATCTGGGCGATGCGGTCGCCGCGTGCGATCGCGAAAGGCTCGCTGCCGAGGTTGATCAGGATCGCGGTGACCTCGCCGCGATAGTCGCTGTCGACGGTTCCCGGTGAGTTCAGCACGGTGACGCCATGCCGGAGCGCAAGCCCCGATCGCGGCCGGACCTGCGCCTCGTAACCGGACGGTAGCTGCAGGGCGATGCCGGTGGGGACGGCGGCGCGCGCGCCGGGCGCGACTACAAGCGTTTCCCCCGGAGCGAGCGCTGCGCGAAGATCGAGCCCTGCGGCGCCCGTGCTTTCATAGGCGGGCAAGGGCAGGTCGCCGCCATGGCCGACCCGCAGGATCGGGACCCTGACCATCGTTTTAGGCTCCGGTCTTCGTTGCGCTGACGATCCCGGCGAGATGCGCGATCAGGCGGCTCGCGACCTCGTCCTTGGCCAGCGTCGGCCAGGTCTCGACGCCTTCGCCGGAGACCAGATGCACGGTGTTGGAATCGCCACCCATCACGCCGGTGCCGCCGACATCGTTGGCGACGATCAGGTCGCAGCCCTTCTTCGCGAGTTTCGCTCGGGCATAGGCGATGACATTCTCGGTCTCCGCCGCGAAGCCGACGACGAGCGGCGGCCGGCCGCTTTGCAGACGGGCGACGGTCGAGAGAATGTCAGGGTTCTCGACCAGCGCCAGCGCCGGCAGCGCGCCGCCGTCCTTCTTCATTTTCTCGGGCGCGGCGTCGGCCACCCGCCAGTCCGCGACCGCCGCCGCGAAGATCGCGATATCGGCGGGCAGCGCTGCTTGCGTAGCAGCCAGCATCTCGCGGGCCGATTCGACATGGACCACGGTCACGCCGGCGGGATCGGGAATGCCGACCGGGCCGGAGACCAGCGTCACGTTGGCGCCAGCGGCGGCGGCGGCGGTCGCGATGGCGTGGCCCTGCTTGCCCGAGGAGCGGTTGGCGATGTAGCGCACGGGGTCGATCGGCTCATGCGTGGGCCCCGAGGTCACCAGCACATGTTTGCCCGCAAGCGGCTTTGCCGCGATCGCCGGTCCGCCCGGCGTGCGGCCGAGAAAGCCGATCGCGCGCGGCTGCGGCGTGGCAGCGCCGGCAAGCGCCTGCTCGATCGCGGCGAGGATTTCCATCGGCTCGGCCATGCGGCCGGGGCCGCTCTCGCCGCGCTCGGCCATCGCGCCGCTATTGGGGCCGACGAAGAGGACGCCGTCCTTGTCCAGCTGCGTCACATTGCGTCGCGTCGCCGGATGCTCCCACATTCTCGGGTTCATCGCGGGCGCGATCAGCACGCGCTTGTCGGTGGCGAGCAGGGCGGTCGAGGCGAGATCATTGGCGAGCCCCGTCGCCATTTTGGCGATCAGGTCGGCGGTGGCGGGCGCGACGACCACGAGGTCGGTCGAGCGTGACAAGGCGATATGGCCGATATCGGCTTCGTCGGTCAGCGAGAAAAGGTCGGTGAAGCAGCGCTCACCGGCCAGCGACGACACCGAGAGCGGCGTCACGAACTCCTCGCCAGCCTTGGTCAGGATGCAGCGCGACGAAATCCCGCGATCCTTCAGCCGCCGGATCAGCTCCAGGCACTTATAGGCCGCGATGCCGCCGCCGATGATCAGGAGAATGGAGCGGGATGAAGGCAAGGGCAAGCTCCAGCAAGGATATGCCTGTGTCGTAGCATCCGGTGGGAGGCGCTGTCATGAGGCGCCGGGCATTCCCGCGACATGAGCCTTATTGTCGAATGGTTTGACCATTGACCGTCACGTCCCGCGATGGCTAGTCTGCGCGGCGCTCGCAGGTCTCTGTCGCGGGCGCAGACCATCGAACGGGGCCAGAACGCGGATGCAAGCCGCGCCGTCGCGCCCTTCGGGAAACGCCAGTGAATGCGTCGATGCCGGCCGTGCAAGCCCCATTGGGCATGGGCCGCATCGACCGGGAGAATCGTGGATGAAAGCCTGGGCAGTCGTCGCGAACGGGGCTCCGCTGGAGTGCATCGAGGTGCTCGCGCCCGAGCCGTCGGGCACGGAAATCGTCCTGGAAGTGACGCATTGCGGGGTCTGCCACTCCGATCTGCACTTCTGGAAGGGCTCCTACGACATGGGCGGCGGCAAGATCATGAGCCTGAAGGATCGCGGCGTGACGCTGCCGCGCGCGCCGGGCCACGAGATCGTCGCGCGCGTCTCGAAGCTGGGGCCTGACGCGAAAGGCGTCTCGATCGGCGATCTGCGCGTCGTCTATCCCTGGCTCGGCTGCGGCAATTGCGACGCCTGTCGCAACGAGCAGGACAATATGTGCCTGGCGCAGCGCAGCCTCGGCGTGCTGCAGGATGGCGGCTTCGCCAGCTTCGTGAAGGTGCCCCACGCCCGCTATCTCGTCGATATCGCGGGGCTCGATCCGGCGCTCGCCTCGACCTATGCCTGCTCGGGCATCACCGTCTATTCCGCGATCCGCAAGATCATGCCTTTGCCGCCGGACGCCGCCGTGGCGCTGATCGGTGCTGGTGGCCTCGGGCTTGCCGGTATCGCCATGCTCAAGGCCTTCGGGCATCGCCATATCGTCTCCGTCGATGTCGATCCCGCCAAGCGCGAGGCCGCGCTGGCGGCCGGCGCATCGCAGGCGGTGGACGGCTCGGGCGAGGGCGTGACCCAGCGGATCGTCGCGGCCGCCGGCGGGCCGGTCGCGGCCGCGATCGACTTCGTCAACGCCAGTACGACCGCGCGCACCGCTTTCGACGCTCTCGCCAAGGGCGGCAAGCTCGTCCTCGTCGGCGTCGCCGGCGGCGAGATCACGCTGTCGCTTGCCGGGATGATCTTCCGGGCGCAGTCGGTTCTGGGGAGCAACACCGGCAGTCCTCAAGACCTGCGCGATGTCGTCGCGCTGGCGAAATCGGGCAAGCTCGCCTCGACGCCGGTCGAGCATTTCGCCGGGGATGCGGTCAACGAGGCGCTGGATCGCCTGCATCACGGCAAGGTCACCGGCCGCGCCGTGCTGGTTTCGGCGTCGGCATGAGCGAGCGCGGCCTGCGCATCGGCGGCGGCTCGGCCTTCTTCAACGACAGGCTCGACGCCGCGCTCGAACTCGTCGAGCGGGGCGGCATCGATGTGCTGATGGTCGAGACGCTGGCCGAGCGCACGCTCGCCTTGCTGCAGGCAGCCCGGCAAGGCGGCCAGCCCGGCTATTTCGCGCGGCTGCCCGATCGCCTGCGCGTGCTGCTGCCGGCCTGCCGCGCCCATGGCGTGCGGCTCGTCAGCAATGGCGGCGGGGCCGATCCGGCAGCGACCGCCGAGATGATCTGCGAGGTCGCGCGTGGCGTGGGTCTCGCCGGCCTCAGGGTCGCGGCCGTTCTGGGCGACGACGTCGCCGCGCAGATCAGCGCGCTCGATCCGCTGGTGGTCGAGACCGGGCAGCGCGCCTCGCGTCTCGATACGCCCATTCTCAGCGCTAACGCGTATCTCGGCGCGCCCGCCATCGCAGAAGCCTGCCGCGCCGGGGCCGATGTCGTCGTGACCGGCCGCGTCACCGATTCTGCGCTGGCGCTCGGTCCGGCCGGCGCCCATTTCGACTGGACGCCCGACGATCTCGACGCGCTCGCCTGCGGCGTCATGGCCGGCCATCTGCTCGAATGCGGCGGGCAGGCGACGGGCGGCTATTTCGCCGAGCCCGGGCTGAAGGAGGTCGTGGGCCTCGACCGGATCGGTTTCCCGATCGCCGAGATCGCCTCGGACCGCTCGGTCACGATCACCAAGCCGCCGGGCTCGGGCGGTCGCATCGACCGACACACCATTCTGGAGCAGCTGCTCTACGAGATTCACGATCCCGGCCGCTATCTGACGCCCGACGTGACGCTCGATCTCACCAGCGTCACCCTCACCGAGACCGGCCGGGACACGGTCCGCCTTGTTGGCGCGCGAGGCCACGCCCCGCCTGAAACGCTGAAAGTGCTACTTGGTGTCGCCGGCGGCACGCTGGTCGAGGCCGAGATTTCCTATGCCGGCATCGGTGCCGTGGGCCGGGCGAGGCTTGCGATCGAAATTCTGAAGGCGCGCTTCGCCCGCACGGCGTTTGGGCGGCATGAGATCCGCTTCGACCTGATCGGCCTGAACAGCCTCTGGCCGGCCCATCTCGGCGAGCGGCACGATGCGGTCGCCGATGTCAGGCTTCGTGTCGCCGCGCGCCTGCCCAACGCGGAACTCGCGGAGAATCTGGTGACCGAGGTCGAGTCGCTCTATGTCAACGGGCCGGCCGGCGGTGGCGGCGTTCGCTTCGCGATGCGCCCGACGGTCCAGACGCTGACGACGTTCATCCCGGCCGCCGCTGTCACGGCGCGCTGCGTCTGGTACGAGGCCTGAAGCAATGCCGCTCGTCCCGCTCTTCTACGTTGCGCATGGCCGCTCGGGCGACAAGGGCGACAGCCAGACGATGTCGCTGATCCCTTATGACGAGGCTGACTTCGCCCTGCTCGCGCAACAGGTCACGGCGGAGGCGGTCAAGCGCCATTTCGGGCCGCTCGTGAAGGGTGCGGTCACGCGCTACGACCTGCCGGGGCTCGCCGCGTTCAATTTCGTGCTCGAAGGCGCGCTGTCCGGCGGCGTCAATCTCAGCCTGGCGCTTGACACCCATGGCAAGTCGCGCAGCGCCGTGCTGCTGGCGATGCCGGTCGCGGTGCCCGAGGGCCATGCGGCGCTCGCGCGCCGGCAAGCCCATGAGGCACAAGCCTACGGTGCGCCGGAATCGTAGCGTCGCTGCGCTGCCTCCACCGCGCCGATATGCGCCTCCGCCCAGAGCCGCAGGCTGTCGACGGTGGCGGCAAGCGTCCGCCCGAGGTCGGTCAGCGAATACTCCACCGTCACCGGCACGGTCGGGAACGCCTCGCGGCGGATCAGCCCGTCGCGTTCGAGGCTTTTCAGCGTCTGCGACAGCATCTTCTGCGAGATGTTCTCGATGCGTCGGCGCAATGCGTTGAAGCGCAGCGTCTCCCGTTCGAGCAGGATCAGGATCAGCACGGCCCATTTGTCGCCGATGCGGTCGAGCACGCGCCGCGTCGGGCACTGGGCGTCGAAAGGGTCGGGCCGCTTCAGCATCGGGTTTCCTCGGGGTGACCATGTCTCGCGAAAGTGCCTTCTTTACGGAAAGCGACCGTCGCGTCATCTAGGCTCCATCGGAGCGTTGGTATCCGATGGATACTACATTGAAAGGATGATGTCATGACGATCGCATTGATCGGCGCCACCGGTTTCATCGGGTCGCGACTGCTCGCGGAACTCGCCTCGCGCGGGCACGGGGTCACGGCAATCGTCCGTGATACCGACAAGGTTCCAGCCCTGCCCGGCGTCAAGGCGCTGAAGGGCGATGTCTTCGACGGCGCCGGGCTTGCCACGCTTCTGGCCGGGCATGATGCCGTGATCAGCAGCGTGCATTTTTCCGCGAGCGATCCCGGCATTCTGCTCGGCGCGGTCAAAAGCTCGGGCGTGAAGCGCTATCTCGTTGTGGGCGGCGCCGGCAGCCTCGAGGTCGCGCCCGGCGTCAGGCTGTTCGACACGCCCGAATTTCCCGCCCTTTATCTCGACGAAGCGAAGAAGGGCGGCGCTTTCCTCGATCTGCTGAAGCAGGAAAAGACGCTCGACTGGACTTTCCTTTCGCCCTCCGCCCTGATTGCGCCTGGCGAACGGACCGGCAAGTTTCGGCTCGGTCTGGATCAGCTTCTGGTCGATGCCGCCGGCAAGAGCACCATTTCGGCCGAGGATTATGCGGTGGCGTTGGTCGACGAACTCGAAAAGCCCGCCCATAGCCGCCAGCGTTTCACGGTCGGTTACTGACCAAAGCAATGACGCCGGCCTTCCGCAGAAGGCCGGCGTCGCAATCGACTTGGCATCGAACCGGCGATGAAGCAGGTTCGATGAGGCAGAGCGCAATCACGCCTTCAGGAAGCGCTTCTCGCCGATGCTGAGCACGCCCCGGCGCATCTGGCCGAGCGCGACCCAGCCGGCCTCGCCCTCGAAATACAGCTTCGAGCGATCGACCGCATAGCGTCCGCGATGCGCATCCGGCTGGGCCTGCTTGGCCTTGTGGAAATAGCCGTCCTCGCGCAGGTCGAGGCGGATTGCGCCGTCCTCGGTGACCCAGCGGCCGATCGCGGCCTGTTCAAAGGGGTCGCGTGCATCGTCGAAGTCGAATTCCACTTCGAGCGGCTGTGTCGGCCGGCTGGCCGGCGCGAAGCGGGCGGCGATGGCGCCGATCGTGTCGAGAACATTGATGAATGGCATGGCTTGATCTCCTTGCCGGAGGTTGGGGAAGCGGGTTGCGGCCTTGTAGCCACGACCATTGTCGGATCGGGTCAGCAGTCGGTATGGCGCTCGCCGGGGGTGCACGATGGAGGTGCCCCGATGGCGACTGCTGTGGGAGGATAAGTACCGTGGCCCGGTCCCGGTGCGGTAGACCGATCGGCCGCAAGGATTGCCTGATCCTCCAGAGCAACCGCTTTGCCATCGCGCACTGGCGCGGTTTCATTGTATGAAAGTCCAGCGGCGCGACGTTTCGTACCGTGCAAGGGACGAGAGGCGCATCATGCAACGCATCGAGGAATTGGCGAGCCTGATCTCCCGGCTTGCGCCGACGGACGGGGTTCACGCCACGGCGATCCCGCGGCTGGCGCTGATCCGTGCCGGCCAGCCGACGGAGCCGATGCACAATGTGCACGAGCCGGCGCTGTGCATCGTCGTGCAGGGCCGCAAACGGGTGATCCTGGGCGACCGGCTCTATCACTACGATCGCTCGCACTATCTCGTCGTCTCGGTCGATCTGCCGGTGATCGGGCAGGTGATCGAGGCCACGCCCGAACAGCCCTATCTCTGCGTCAAGCTCGATCTCGACCGGGTCTCGCTTGGTGCGATCATGCTCGAAGCGGGCGTGGATGAGGCTGCCGCAACCGAAGCCGGCCCGGGCCTTACGCTGAATCCGGCTGCGCCCGAATTGCTCGACGCCGTGCTGCGCCTCGTGCGCCTGCTGGAGACGCCGCGCGACATCGCCATGCTCGCTCCGCTGGCGGAGCGCGAGATCCTGTACCGGCTGATGACCGGCGGGGACGCCGCGCGGCTGCGCCAGATCGCGACGGCCGAAAGCCGTCTGCAGCAGGTCAACCGCGCCATCGGCTGGATCAGGCGCAATTACGACAAGGCCTTCAGCGTCGAGGTGCTGGCGCAGGAGGCCGCGATGAGCCCCTCGGCGTTGCACCAGCATTTCAAGGCGGTGACGGCGATGAGCCCGCTGCAATACCAGAAACAGCTCAGGCTGCAGGAGGCGCGGCGGCTGATCCTCGGCACGGCGCTCGACGCGGCCTCAGCCGGTTTCAGGGTCGGCTATGAAAGTCCGTCGCAGTTCAGCCGGGAGTATCGCCGGCTGTTTGGCGCGCCGCCCTTGCGCGACGCCGCACGGTTGCGCAGCGGGACGGCACTGGAGATGGCCGGAGCCTGATCGAGGCCCCGGCCCTTTTTTTCTCAGAACTCTTCCCACCCAGCGTCGGACGCGCGGGCGTTGACGGCCTTCTTGGCGGGGGCGGGGGCGGGTCGTGCCGGGGCCGGCGCGGCCCTGGTCTGGGCGAAGGCGGCCTCGGCGAGCTTGCGCAGGCGCTCGGGCTCGCCGGCGGCGCGGTCCGTGGCGCGCTGCGGGGGCGGTGCATAGGCCGCGCGTGGCGCAGCGTTGGCGTGGCCCTGGCCCGACTCCGGCCCGGTGCGGAACGCGGCGACGAGGTCGTTGAGCTGGCCGATCTTGCCAGACAGCGACCCGGCGGACGCCGCGCTCTGTTCGGCCAGCGCCGCATTCTGCTGCGTCATCTCGTCGAGATGGGCGAC